>DASUIJ010000234.1:0-2033 GCA_036279815.1 Phenylobacterium sp.
CCACACCTCAGGCGTGAGACGCGTTGAGTCAAACATTTGTTTAATTTGAGAGGGAAGCCCATGAAGGCGGCGGTCTATTACGAGAACGGCGGCCCGGAAGTCCTGAAATATGAGGAAATCCCGGACCCGCAATGCCACCCCAAGGGCGTGATCATCAAGGTTGAGGCGATCGCCATCGAAGGCGGCGACACCTTGAGCCGCTGGCGCGGCCAGCTGATGACCAACCCGCACGTGGTCGGCTACCAGGCGTCCGGCGAGATCATCGAAGTCGGCTCCGAAGTCACCCATCTGAAGGTCGGCCAGAAGGTCGCCACCCTGAACAGCTGGGGCAGCCACGCCGCCCTGCGCGCCGTTCCCGCCCGCAACTGCTGGGTCGTGCCGGACGGCTACGACATGAAGAAGGCCGCCGCCATCCCGGTGACCTTCGGCACCGCCCATGACTGCCTGTTCGAGTTCGGCCGCATGAAGGCCGGCGAGACCGTCCTGATCCAGGCCGGCGCGTCGGGCGTCGGCGTCGCCGCCATCCAGCTCGCCAAGCGCGCGGGCGCGGGCCTGATCCTGGCCACCGCGTCGTCCGACGAGCGGCTGGAGCGCCTCAAGCCCCTCGGCCTCGACCATGGCATCAACTACAGCCGCGACGACGTGGTCCGGGAAGCCAAGCGCCTGACCGACAACAAGGGCGTGGACGTGATCGTCGACTCGGTCGGCGGCCCCACCCTGCAGGGCTCGATCAACGCCCTGGCCTATCGCGGCCGGGTCTCGATGGTCGGCGCCGCCGGCCGTGAGCCGATGGTCGTCGATGTCGGTTCGATGATGGGCGGCAACCGCACCCTGTCGGGCGTGTTCCTGGGCGCGGAGATCGGCACCGATCGGGTGCACAACAACATCCAGCAACTGATCGAAGACGCCGCCAAGGGCGAGCTGGAAGTGCTGATCGACAAGGTCTTCCCGCTCTCGGACGCCGCCGGCGCCCACGCCTACATCGAAAGCCGCGCCGCCGTCGGCCGCGTGGTGATGGTGCCGTAAAGCAGCCAAACAGGTGTCACCCCGGAAAGCGCGCGGCGCTTGTCCGGGCCCCATTCGCACAGGCCTTCTCGGGAGAGATCGCCGCGCGGGGCCCCGGCCTTCCGCTTCGCTCCAGCCGGGGTGACACTCCAGGTTCGTCATCGCCCTCTGGGAGAGAGCCATCCATGCCCCGCGCTAAGAACGGTCAGGTCGAACTCGAGTATGAGTCCTTTGGCGACGCCGCCGCTCCCACGGTCCTGCTGATCAACGGCCTCGGCTCGCAGATGACCCGCTGGCCGGCCGACTTCTGCGAGAAGCTCGCCGCCCGCGGCTATCGCGTGATCCGCATGGACAATCGCGACACCGGGCTCTCCACCTGGTTCAAGCCGGGCGAGAGCTACACGCTCGCCGACATGGCCGCCGACGCCATCGCCGTGCTCGACGCCGCCGGCGTCGCCAAGGCCCACGTGGCCGGGGTCTCGATGGGCGGCATGATCACCCAGGCGGTGGCCATCAATCATCCCGGCCGGGTGCTCTCGATCACCTCGATCATGTCGGCCACCGGCGCGCCCGGGACCATGGACCCGACGCCGGAGGCCGGCGCGGTGCTGACCGTGGCGCCGCCCGATCCGGCCGCCGACTACGAAGCCTTCCTCGCCAACGCGGTGAAGAACGCCGAGATCATCGGTAGCCCGTCCTACCCCTGGCCGCCGGGCGCCCTGCGCCAACGCGCCATCGACGAGCACGCCCGCGCCTTCAACCCGACCGGTTCGGCCCGGCAGATGGGCGCGATCCGTGGCGACGGCGACCGTACCGAACGGCTCTCGAAGCTCAAGGTCCCCGCCGTGGTGCTGCATGGCGCCGACGATCCGCTGGTGCGGCTGGTCGGCGGCGAGGCCACCGCTGCAGCCATTCCGGGCGCTGAGCTGCGGGTGATCCCGGGCATGGGTCACGACCTGCCGCCGGCCCTGCACGACATCTTCATCGACGCCATCCTGGCCGCGGCGACGCGCGCCTGAACTTCGCAA
>DASUIJ010000235.1:0-8611 GCA_036279815.1 Phenylobacterium sp.
TTGCTGACGCTCATGGCGGCGCTGCGGTTCGCGCAGCATGGGACTCGGTGGGGGCTGGGTGTTGCACGACGCCATTGGATCGCACCCGGCGGTCCAGTCAACGAAAGGTTGGACTTCGCGTTCGATCTCCACATGCGCGTATTGGAAGAAGCCGGCCTCCCCGGAAATTGGCGGCGACGCTTAAATTCGACCTTAACCTGCAAGGCTCACCCTGGCTGGAAACCATAAGTGGTCCTCAGGGGGAGCGCATGACTGACGACTACGCGTCCGCCCGGCCGTTCGGGCTCGATATCTCCCAGGCGGTGTGCGACCGCGCCACGCGTCTGGCCCGGACCATGTTCGGAGCCATGGAGGCGCAGATCGTCCTGGTGAGCGGCGAGCAGGTCTGGCGCAGCCGCAACCATGTGGGTGTCGAAGGCGAGGACATTCCGGCCACCCGCACGGTGCTCGAGACCGGCGAGATCATGTGGCTGGAGGACGCCCGTCTTGATCCGCGGTTCGCCGACAACGCCGCCGTGACGGGCCCGATGGCGGTGCGGTTCTATGCGGCCGCGCCGATCAGGCTGCCGGAGCGAGGGGCGGTGGGGGTGCTGAGCCTGGCGGGCCGCGAGCCCCTGGCCTACGACCGCGCCCTGGCCAGCCGATTGCAGGACCTGGCGGACTTCGTGGCCGACGAGTGGGTCCGCGCCGAGGCGAACCGGGCCCGCGAGGAGAGCCTGCGCGAGCGCGACGCGGTGTCGACCACGCTGGCGGCGGCCGTGGGCGCCCTGCCGGGCGCGGTGGTGCTGACCGACAGGGACCTGAGGATCATCTGCTGCAGCGCCACCTGGGCCATGCGCATGAACCGCACGCCCGCGGACGTCGTCGGCCTGACCCTGTTCGAGGTGACGCCCTGGGCGGAGCGCTGGCGGTTCGCCTATGAGCAGTGCCTGGCCGGAGAGCGCGTGCGGAACGACCGGCTGTCCAGCCGGGCGCCGGACGGCAGCCCGATGTGGACGGATGTCGAGCTGGCCCCCTGGCGCGACGCCAATGGCGAAGTCGGCGGCATGGTGGCCGTAAGCCACGACATTACGCACATGGTCGAGGCCCTCGAGCGCACGGAGCGTTCGGAGCAGCGCCTGACCCTGGCGATGGAGATCGCGGACCTCCACGTCTACGAGGTCGACTACATCCGCAAGGAGCTGATCAAGAGCGGGGCCGAAGACACCTTCTTCACCGAACCCAAGACCTACGAGGAACTGGCGGCCGATATCTGGGCGACCATAGATCCACGCGACCGACCTGGCGCGGAGGCCGCCTGGGAGCGGTTCGAGCGGGAGGGCGTGCCCTTCAAGCCGGAATACCGGATCGTCCGGGGCGACGCGCGCGAGGTCTGGGCGGCGGGCGCCTGCCGGGTGATCCAGGACCATCGGGGCCGGCCGGTGCGGCTGATCGGCGCCCTGCAGAACATCACCGAGCGCAAGCGGGCCGAGCGCGCCCTGGTCCAGGCCAAGGACGAAGCCGAGGCCGCCAACCGCGCCAAGTCGACCTTCCTGGCCACCATGAGCCATGAGATCCGCACGCCGCTGAACGGCGTGCTGGGCATGGCCCAGGCGATGGCTGCGGACGGCCTGACCGAAACCCAGCGCGAGCGGCTGGACGTGATCCGCCAGTCCGGCGAGACCCTGCTGGCGATCCTCAACGACGTGCTGGACCTGTCGAAGATCGAGGCCGGCAAGCTGGAACTGGACGCGGACGGCGAATTCGACATCAGCGAACTGGCCCGCGGCGCTCATGGGGCGTTCAGCGCGATCGCTGCGCGCAAGGGGCTGTCCTTCGCCCTCATGGTCGATCCGGCGGCGCGCGGGGTCTATCGCGGCGACTCCACGCGTGTGCGGCAGATCCTCTACAATCTGGTCTCCAACGGCCTGAAGTTCACCGAGGCGGGCGAGGTGTCGGTGACGGTGGCCCGGGTGGGCGGCGCCCTGCGCCTGTCGGTGGCCGACACGGGCATCGGCATCCCCTCCGAGCGCCTTTCCAGCCTGTTCCAGAAGTTCGAGCAGGCGGACGCATCGACGACGCGGCGATATGGCGGCACCGGGTTGGGCCTGGCGATCTGCCGCGAACTCGCCCAGCTGATGGGCGGGACCATCGGGTTGGAAAGCATTCCGGGCCGTGGAACCACCTTCGTCGTCAACCTGCCGCTTCCGCGGATCGCCGGGGAGGCCGTGAAGGCGCCGGCGATGGCGGCGGATGCGGCGCCAACCGCAGAGGCGGAAGCGGGGCTGAGCCTGCGCATTCTGGCCGCCGAGGACAATGCGGTGAACCAGCTGGTGCTGAAGACCCTGCTTGGGCAGGCCGGCGTCGAGCCGCTGATGGTGGAGAACGGACTCCAGGCCGTGGAGGCCTGGGCGCGGGAGTCCTGGGACGTGATCCTGATGGACGTGCAGATGCCGGAGATGGATGGCCCGACCGCCACCCGTGAGATCCGCGCACGTGAAGCCGCCGAGGGGAGGGCCCGCACGCCGATCATCGCGCTCACGGCCAACGCCATGGCCCACCAGGTCGCCGAGTACCGGGCCTGCGGGATGGACGGCTTCGTCGCCAAGCCGATCGAGGTCACCCGACTGTTCGCGGCCCTGCAGCAGGTGCTGGAGGCGCGGGACTCGGCTCAGGCGGCCTGATCCTCAGCCCGCCTCGCGGGGCGCGGGAAACTCGACAGAGACCTCGTGCCCGCCGCCGGGCCGGTCGCCGGAATGGAACTCGCCCTCGAGCTGCTTGGAAAGCACACGCATCAGCTGGACGCCGCTGGACCGTTCGACCCCTTTGGCGCCGACACCCTGGTCTCGAATGCGCAGGACCATCCGGCCCGGGCCGGAGCGGGTCAGCGACACGAAGATGTCCCCGCCCTCATCGGCGAAGGCGTGTTTCAGGCAGTTCGTCAGGGCCTCGCTCAGGATCATCCCGATCGGACCCGCGGTTCTCGCGTCCAGGCTGAGGCCGCTGTCCGCTTCCAGGTGGATCGGGTGGTCGGGCGTGCTCAGCGAGTCGCAGACCTGGCTCAGGAAACCCGCCGCCTCGATGCTGTCGCTCTGGGCGGCCCGATAGAGGCTGTCATGGACGGCGGCGATCACCTGCAGGCGGCTGGCGACAATTTCCGCCAGTTCGGCGGTCGACGGGTTTTCCCGCGCGGCCCGCCGGATGATCATGCCGGCGATCTGCAGATGGTTCTTCACCCGGTGGTGGATTTCGCGGATCAGCGCATCGCGAAGCGCCACGGCCTCGCGCAACTCGCGTTCGAGGTTCTTCTGGCGGCTGATGTCGGCCCAGGCGTTCACCCCGCCGAGAATCCGGTCTTCCTGGTCTCGGATAGGCCCGGCGTTGCAGATGAGGGGGATTTCGCGGCCGTCCGCGGTGACCGCCAGCCATTCCTCGTTTCGTACGACTTCGCCCTTCAGCGTCGCTCTCGAAAGCGGAAGTTCGTCGAAGGAGGCGGGTGTCCCGTCGGGGTGGAATATCCGATTGGCGTCAGGATGCTGTTCCAGGCCGACGCCCGTCAGTTCGTCGGGCTCTCTGCCCAACAGCTCCAGCCCGAAATCGCTCACCCGAAGGATCGAGAGGTCCGACGCCGTGGCGATGGTGAGGCCTGAGGGCAGGTGCTTCATGATCGCGTCGAGCAGGTGGTTGCTCTCGTCGTCGCGTTCGATCATCGCGACAAGGTCCTGGGCCGTCAGTTCTGGATCGGATTCCGCCATAGCCCTGCAAACTCCTCCCCAGAATTTCTTCCCATTTTCTAAGTGTTTACCTCTGGCTGCCGGAGCTGGAATTGATGGAGCGCAAATGGATGTCCGCGTTTCTCAAATCAAAGCTTATCCATTCCAGACAACGGGAAATTGATCGGATTCCACCCGTCCTCGACTCGCATGAAGGGACGCCGTGGGGCGGCCGTGGGCCTGGTGCGTCATCCGGGGCCGGGAGCCCGGGCGCGCGGATGGCGCCTCGACAAGGCGGACCAAGCGGCGGAACAATGACGGCTTCGTCTTCGGAGTCCGTCATGGGCCGTTCGCTCGACATCACCTGCAGTAGGCCGACCGGCGGGGAAGCCGCCTGATGCCCTGGGCGCCCGGCATAGCTCACAAGCGACGGGGCTATCACGTCGGCAACCTGCGCGCCCAGCTCCTGGAGGAGGCGCGCGGCCTGCTGGAATCCGGCGGACTGGGACAGCTGAACCTGCGCGCCCTGGCGGCGCGGGCCGGCATCGCGGCGGGATCGGTCTATCACCACTATGCCTCGAAGCAGGCGCTGCTGGCCGGCCTGGCGGCCGAGGGTTTCGGCGAACTTGAGACGGCGCTGCGCGAGGCCGCCGCGGCCGCCCAACCCGTGCCGATCCGCGCCTGCGCCCTGGCCTATTTCGGATTCGCGCGCGCGCAGCCGGCGCTCTACGCCCTGATGTTCGACCCCCTGATCCTCGCCGAACCGGAGGTGGACGCGGCGCGCGACAGGGCGTTCGGCGTCCTGGAGGAGGCGATCGCCGCCGCGCCCAGCCAGTCGGATCGTGACCGGGACACGGTCCACAAGGTGGCGCTCGCGGTCTGGGCCTGCGGCCACGGCGCGGCCTCGATGACCCTGGCCGACGCGACCGATGTCGAGGGCAAGCTGATGGAAGACGTGATCCAGGGCCTGGAGGCGCTGTTCCGTCGACGGTGATCGCCGATCCGTCGGGCCTATCCAAACGTCGTTCGCCCGAGGCAGAGTTGTCGGGCTGACCGGGAGGAAACCAACAATGGCCGACGGCAACATCACCAAAGACATCATGTACGACGCCGTGGCGCCGGGCGATTTCGAGTCGATGCTCGAGCTCGACCGCTACAACGCCCGCTCGACCGCCTTCGACAAGATCATCTCGGCCACCCACGACCACTTCTGGGATCCGCTCGACAAGAAGTACATCGACTTCGATGCGCCGTGGGACATGGAGAACGATGCTCTCCAGCCTGACGACCAGATCATGTCGCTGGGCATCCCCTATGTGCTGGAGCACCTGGAGAAGACCGGCCAGAAGGCCAGGTTCATCAACGAGATGACCCTGTGGAACTTCTCGTCGATCCTGCACGGCGAGCAGGGCGCGCTGAACCTGTCGGCCAGTCTCTGCCACGTGCTCAAGGACCAGGGCGCCCAGGAATACGCGGCCAACCAGACCCGCGAGGAAGCCCGCCACGTCACGGCCTTCGCCAAGTACATCAAGGCGCGCTGGGGCCGTCCGCGGCCCTGCGGCTCGGTGCTGAAGCAGCTGCTGATCGACATCATCGAGGCGCCGGAGGTCTACAAGAAGATCATCGGCATGCAGATGCTGGTGGAGGGCCTGGCCATGGGCGCCTTCGCCGCCGGCTTCCAGTACAACCGCGACCCGCTGGCCAAGAAGCTGTTCCAGCTGGTGATGACCGACGAGGCCTTCCACCACAAGTTCGGGAAGATCTGGGCCGACCGCACCATCCCGAAGATGACGCCGGACGAGCGCAACATGGTGGAGGACTGGGCGGCGCACTGCTTCCAGTCCCTGCTGTTCAACATGGGCTCCCCGAACCAGCAGGCCGAGGTCTATCGCGAGTTCGGCCTCGATCCCGACCGGGTCCGCGAGGAGATGGTCAAGCTGATCCAGAACGACGAGCGCCGCCGCGAGCGCCTCAAGAGCCAGACCAACATCTTCCGGGTGTTGATCAAGACGCTGTTCAACGCCGGCCTGATCACCGATCGCACCCGCAGCTTCTACGCGACCTATGTCGACATGGACGAGCTGAAAGCCGAGGGCGACAAGATGGTCGGCGACGACATCGCCGAGGAGGGGATCAAGTACCTCCAGGAGATCAACTTCAAGGACCGCGCCGCGGCCCCCATCAGCATCGCGGCCGAATAGACGCCTGCCGACCGAAGGTCTTGAGGGCCGCCCGCCGTTTCGCGACGGCGGGCGGTTCGACCTTGATTTTCGGGGCGAAGATCGTGACGGCTTGCGTGACCGAAAGGGAAGCGCGGCTCGATTCCCAGCGGTTCGGCCAGGACCACGGGAGCGCGACATGACCGCATTCGAATTCACCGAGGACCAGCAGGCGATCTTCGAGAACGTCTCGCGGCTGTGCGCCCGGTTCGACGCCGCCTACTGGCGCGAGGTCGACGAGACCGGGAATTTCCCCGAGGCCTTCGTGGCGGCGATGGCGGAGGGCGGCTGGCTGGGCACGGCCATGCCGGTGGAGCTGGGCGGGGCGGGCCTGGGCCTGACCGAGGCGGCGCTGATGATGCAGGCGGTGGCCCAGTCCGGCGCCGGGTTCTCGGGCGCCAGCGCCATGCACCTGAACATCTTCGGTCCGATGCCGGTGGCGAAGTTCGGGTCCGAGGCCCTCAAGCGCAAGGCCATTCCCCGGCTGATTTCGGGAGAAGACAAGATCTGCATCGGCATCACCGAGCCGGACTCCGGGCTGGACACCACCAGCCTGACCACCCGGGCCGAGCGGACCGGCGCCGGCTACGTGATCTCGGGCCGGAAGGTCTGGACGACCATGGCCCAGCGCGCCAACAAGATGCTGATCATCGCGCGGACCACGCCGAAGGATCAGGTCACGAAGGCGACCCAGGGCCTGTCGTTGTTCTACACGGACTTCGACCGATCGAAGATCAGCGCCACGGTGATCCCGAAGATGGGACGCAAGGCGGTGGAATCGAACAGTGTCTTCATCGACAACCTGGAGGTTCCCGCCGAAGACCTGATCGGCGAGGAGGGTCGGGGGTTCTATTACCTGCTCGAGGGGCTGAACCCCGAGCGGGTGCTGTTCGGCGCGGAGGCCGTGGGGCTGGGCCGCGCGGCCCTGGCCAAGGCCAGCGCCTACGCCAAGGAGCGGGTGGTGTTCGGCCGGCCGATCGGCCAGAACCAGGGCGTCGCCCATCCGCTGGCCAGGGCCTGGATCGAACTGGAGGCCGCCAACCTGATGGCCTTCAAGGCCGCCGCCCTCTACGACGCCGGCCGCGACTGCGGCGCGGAGGCCAATGCGGCCAAGTACCTGGGCGGCGAAGCGGGCTTCAACGCCTGCGAGGCCGCGGTGCTGACCCATGGCGGCATGGGCTACGCCAAGGAATACGACGTGGAACGCTACTTCCGCGAATCCATGATCGCGCGCATCGCGCCGATCAGCCGCGAGATGGTGTTCAACTTCATCGCCGAGCGGGTGCTGGGACTGGCCAAGAGCTACTAGACGCTCCCCTCGGCGGGGAGCGTCCAGCGCTGCGATCACCCCAGGCTGAAGCGGATCGGGATGCGGACGGTGGCGCCGTCCACCGGCCTTCCGTCCTGGGTCTGCGGGCTCATGCGGAAGTAGGGCGAGAGCTTGAGGGCCGCCTGGCCGAAGCCTTCTCCGGCCGGTGTTTCGCCTACCACCTGGCAGTCACGGACCGAGCCGTTGGAGGCGACGGAGCAGGCGAGGGTGGCGAGGCCGCCCACGTCGCGGCGCAGGGCGCTCTCGGGATAGAACCGCGCGAACTCCCGGGCGCCGGGCTTCCGGAGCCAGGTGGGGGAGCGGATGTCGGGAACCGCCGGCGGATCGGCCGGCTGTGGCGTGACGACTTCGACGGGCCCGGTCTGCGGCGGATCGGGAACCGGGTCGACATGCAGGGGCGGAACGGTCGGCGGCGCGTCGATGGTGGTCGGGGGATGCAGGATGACGGTCTGCCTGACCGGCTTGATCTCGGGGGTCGGAGGCGGCGGCTTGAGGGGCAGGGGCGCCAGGGTGACCGAGATGCCGGGGTCCTCCACCTCGGGCGGGGGCGGAACGAACTTCTGATAGGCCAGGTAGGCCGCGAGGCCGGCGTGGACGGCCACCGACAGGCCGATGGCGACGCTGGCGCTCCTCGACAGCCTGGGGCGATGGGCGGGCACGCCTGGGAAGGCGGGGACGAGCTGACGGACGACCATGGCCTGGTTCTCCCTTGTCGCTTCGCCCCCGGGACAAAGGGTCGCGCCGGGATCGTGTCTGGAGCTTGACCTTGCGGAAGCCGAACCTTGGCCATAGTGGGGCGGTCGGCCGCACCCGTGTCCGAAAGGCGGCGGGCTCATGGTTAGCGGGGCGTTAACCATGCCGGCGGCAAATCTTGCCCATGGCCATCCAGGGATTGAGGGGAGTCGTCGAAGCCGCGATCCAGCGCGCATCCAGCGCGACCGGGGTCGACTTCACCTTCCTGATGAAGACGGCCAATCGGGAGAGCGGATACAATCCCAGGGCCAAGGCGCCCACCTCCTCGGCCGCCGGACTGTTCCAGTTCGTGGAGCAGACCTGGCTGTCCACCCTCAAGCAGCACGGCTCCAAGTACGGCTACGCCCGCTACGCGGAGCTGATCACCAAGGGCCAGGACGGGCGCTACCATGTGAGCAGCCCCGAGGCGCGAAAGGCGGTCATGGACCTGCGCTTCGATCCGCACGCCGCCTCGCTGATGGCCGGCGAGCTGACCTCGGACCACGCCTCGTACCTGCGCGGCCGGGTGGGGCGCTCGCCCACGGCCGGCGAGCTCTACGCCGCCCACTTCCTGGGGCCGCAGGGGTCGGCGAAGCTGATCCAGGCGGCGACGGCGTCGCCGAGCGCCAGCGCGGCGG
>DASUIJ010000236.1:0-5995 GCA_036279815.1 Phenylobacterium sp.
CGCGCCGCCTTCAGGGCCGCGATCTGGCGGTCGAGCGCCGGGCCGACCTTCTGCTCGTAGAGCGTCGCGGCCGATTTTCCATAACCGTCGCCCAATCCCTTCGCTTTGGCCCTCCGGTCGATGGACTCCACCAGGCCCGACTTGTCCGCCGGGACCCGCAGGGCCGAGAGCTGGCCCACGGTGATGTCCAGAAGGAAGTCCGGCGGAATCACCCCCTTGCCCACGTCGTGACGGAAACGTTCGGTGTTGGCGTCGATGGCGCCGGCGAAGGCGTCCAGCCGCGCCAGATACGCGTCCGCATCGGCCGCCGTCGCGATGGAATGTTTGGTGTCCAGGGTCACCGGGACGCGCTGATAGGCCCCGGTGATCGGCGACAGCACGTAGCAGGACGGCGAGAACCCGTCCCGGCCGCCGATATCCAGGTCCATCAGCGGCTTGGTGGTCTCCTCCACGTAGAGGACGGTGTCGTAGTTGACCCGGTCCATGCCTTTCAGCTGGCTGCGATCCAGGGCCTTCAGCTTGCGGATGTGTTCGGCGTTCAACGCCCGGGCCTTGGCCATGCCGGGGCTCGAGACGTCCTCCAGCTTCCACTTCAACGCCGCGTTGGGGCCGACGTCCAGGCCGAGTTCGGTGGCGTTTTCGGGTTGGGCCTGCAGGTTCTCCTGGAAGAACTGGTCCAGCAGCAGGGTCAGCCTGGCGCTTGCGTCCCCGGTCGGCGCGGCGACGCCGCGCGAGGCGGCGGCGAGGGCGGCGGCCGAAGCCCCCGCACCGAGCAGTTGGCGGCGATCGAGCATGGAAATCTCCCCTCTCCCGCCTGGAGACGGCGGCTTTCCTCCCTTATAGGCGGAACCGCGGGCAGGACGAGGGCGTATCGGCGGGCTTTCGCGCCGTAATCATGCGCGCAGGAGGCTCACCGCGGCCATCACCAACCCCAGCCCGGCCAGATAGATCCCGGTCAGCCGCCCGATCCAGAGGGTCGCGCCCGGCCGCACGCCGCCGCGTCCGGCAACGGCCGCGGAGACCGCCACCATCAGTCCGTAGAGCAGGCCCGCGCTGGCCACCAGGATCGCGCCGAGCACCAGGGTCTGGGCCCAGTTCGGCCAGCCGCCGGGCTTCAGGAACTGGGGAAAGATCGCCAGCATGAACAGGTAGGCCTTGGGATTGAGCAGGTTGGTGACCACCGCCCGGCGCCACGCCGCCCAACCGCCGGCCGGCCCCTTGAGGCCCAACGCAAGCTCCGCCCCCGAGCGCGCCAGCGAAACCCCGATCCAGACCAGATAGACCGACCCCGCCAGGGCGATGATACGCAGCAGGCCGGGCGAGGCGGCGATCAGGGCCGACAGGCCCAGCGCGGCGACGCCGACGTGAACAAGAGCGCCGCTCAGCACCCCGGCCAGGGCCGCGTAGCCCTGCCGCCGCCCCGCCTGCAGGGTCGAGCCCAGGATCACAGCCATGTCCGCGCCCGGCGTGACGATGATCGCCGCCACGGTCGCCAGGAAGGTGAGCAGCATCGCTCCGCCTATCATCGTCGCCTCCGTCGACGCCTTCCTTCCCGATTCTCGGCGGAGGAGCGCAGCGCCGCTGATTAGCGCCCGATCCTCCGCGGCGCAGCCTGAAACCTCCGGTGGCGCCAAGCGAAGCTGCTGAGTGGTCCGGAGGCTCCATGCGCGCTATCTGGAGGCCCATGCGCAACAAGTCCTCGGTCGCAATCGCCGATGTCGCCGGACTGGATGTCGAAGGCCGCGACCTCGACGCCCAGCCCCTCGGCGTGCGGGTGTTCGAGCGGCTGCGGGGCGCGATCCTCGACGGCGGCCTGGCGGCGGGCTCCCGCCTGCCGTCCTCGCGGGTCATGGCCCTGGACCTCTCGGTCTCCCGCAACACCGTCGAGTGGGCCTACGCCCAACTGGTCGCCGAGGGCTATGTGAACCGCCGCCAGGGCGCCGGAAGCTTCGTGGCCGACGCTCCGCCGTCCCGCGACCGGCCGCCCAAGGCCGCCTCCGCACCGCACGAGCGCCACGCGGCCGGCTCGCCGCGCGCGTTGTCCGCCTGGGCGCGGTCGCTTCGCACCTATCCCGGCCATCGGGCGATCAGCCTGGGGACGGCCTTCACCCCCTCACTGCCCAGCCTGGAATTCTTCCCGCGCGCCGTCTGGGGGCGCCTGATGCGCGAGGCCATGCGCCGACCCGGGCCCGAGCTGTGGGCCTACGGACCCTCCAACGGGCTGATGGAGCTTCGCGCCGCCATCGCGGCCCAGGTGGCCGCCGCCCGCGGCGTGCGCTGCTCGGCGGAGCAGGTGGTGGTCACCACCAGCACCCAGCAGGCCCTGGAGATGGCCGCCCGGCTGGTCACCGACCCCGGCGACACGGCCTGGGTGGAGGATCCCGGCTATGTGCCGTCCCGCCTCGGCCTGGTCGCCGCGGGCCTTCAGGTCGCCGGGGTCCCCATCGACGCCGAGGGCTTCGACCTCCGGGCGGCGCTGGGCTCCGCGCCGCAGGCCCGCCTGGCGGTGGTGACGCCCTCGCATCAGTATCCGCTCGGGGTGGAGATGTCCCAGGCCCGCCGCGAGGCCCTGCTGGCCTGGGCGCGCGATCGCCAGGGATGGATCCTCGAGGACGACTACGACGGCGACTACCGCTATTCCGGACGCCCCCTGGCCGCGCTCCAGGCCATGGATCGCGCCGGCCGGGTCATCTACGTCGGCACCTTCAACAAGACCTTGTTCCCGGGCGTCCGCACCGCCTTCGCGGTCGTGCCCGAGGATCTGGTCCAGCCGATGATCGACGCCAAGCATGTCGCCGACGGCCACAACGCGACCCTTTCCCAGGCCGCCCTGGCCGAGTTCATCGCCGCCGGCCACTTCGCGACCCACCTGCGCCGAACGCGCGCGGCCTATGACGAACGCCGCCTGGCGCTCATCGAGGCCCTGGGGACCCTGGGCGACTCCGTGCGGATCGGGCCCTCGGACGGGGGCATGCACCTGACGGCCCACCTGACCTTTCCCTGCGACGACCGGGCGATCGCCGCCGCCTGCGGGCGGCGCGGCGTCGAGGTCCGCGCCCTGTCCGCCTATCGCATGGCGCCGGGACCGCCGGGATTGGTGCTGGGCTACGCCAGCGCCTCCCCCAGCCGCATCCGCTCGGCCATGGGCGTCCTGCGCGAGGCTGTCGCGCAGGCCCGCGCCGTCTAGCGCTTCATCGCGCCGTCCAGGTACTTGCGGATCGCCGGACCGTAGGGCGGCCGCATCTGCAGCAGCGGCCCGATGTCCTTCTTGATCTGCGTGTAGATCGCCTTGCGGTGGCTGAACTCGCGGAAGCCGTCGTGGCCGTGATAGCTGCCCATGCCGGAGGGGCCGACGCCGCCGAACGGCAGCTCTTCCTGGGCCACATGGAAGATCACGTCGTTGACGGTCACCCCGCCGGCGGTGGTCCCCGCCAGCACGGTCTCGCGCTCGGCCTCGTCGTCGCCGAAATAGTAGAGCCCAAGGGGCCGGTCGTGGGCGTTGATGTAGTCCACGGCCTCGCCCACCGAACCATAGGTCTTCACCGGCAGGACGGGCCCGAAGATCTCCTCCTGCATCACCTTCATGTCGTCGGTGGGGTCCAGGATCAGGGTGGGCGCGATCTTGCGATGCTCCTGCTGCGAAAGGTCCTCCCCCTCGGGCTTCAGCTCGATGATCCTGGCGCCCTTGGCGCGGGCGTCGTCCACATAGCCCATGATCCGGTCATAGTGCCGCTGGGCCACGATGGCGGTGTAGTCGGGGTTGTCCCGGATCGTCGGGAACATCTTCCCGACCGAGGCCTGGGCCGCGGCCACGAACCCGTCCACCTGGTCGCGGTGGGCGAACACATAGTCGGGCGCAAGGCAGATCTGGCCGGCGTTCAGGGTCTTGCCGTTCATGATCCGCGCGGCGGCCACGCCCATGTCGGCGGACTTGCCGATCACCACCGGGCTCTTGCCGCCCAGTTCCAGGGTCAGGGGCACGAGGTTCTCCGCCGCGGCCTTCATCACATGGCGCGCGATGCCGGTGGCGCCGGTGAAGATCAGGTGGTCGAAGGCCAGCCCGGCGAAGGCCTGGCCCACTTCGGGGCCGCCTGTGATGACCACGACCTCCTCCTCGGAGAACACCTTGCCGAACATTTCCGCCATCAGCGCCGAGGTGGCCGGCGTGAATTCCGAAGGCTTGATCATCGCCCGATTGCCCGCCGCCAGGATTCCGGCCAGCGGCGCGAAGGTCAGGTTCACCGGGAAGTTCCAGGGGCTGATCACCCCCACCACGCCCTTGGGCTGGAACCGCACCTCCGCCTTGGCCCCGAACAGGCCCAGGATCGCCGGCGTGGTCTTGCGCTTCTCGGTCTTCATCCATTTGCGCAGGTTGTCCCGCGCATGCTTCAGCGGCCCGATCGAGCCGGCGATGTCGGTGAAGGCCGTGGCTTCCCGCGACCGCGCGCCGAAGTCCTCGTTCAGCGCATCCTCGATCGCCGTCCGGTGATCGACCAGCAGCCCGATGCAGCGGTTCAGACGGTCGATCCGCTGTTCGGCGGTCGGCGCGCCGTCTCGGATGTGAGCCGCCTTCTGCCGCGCCAGCAGCGCATTCATCGAAGCAGCATCGTGACCCAGCTTGGCGTCCATGGTGATTTCCTCCCGCGCGCCGGTCGACCGGCGTCATCGCGACATCATAGCAGAGGTGAAGCCTGACGCAGGGTCAGACCTCGGGGCCGGTCGCCGACCAGGACGGACGGCGGCTTATCCCGGAATAGAAGGCCGCCAGTTTCGGACGGCCCTCCCGCCAGGCCTCGTCGGGGAAGCGGAAGTCGAGATAGCCCAGGCCGCAGGCGACGCCGATGTCGGCGATGGTGAGGTCGTCCCCGGCCCGCCGGTCGGATCCCTCGAAGGCGTCGAGCGACCGGCGCACCTTGCCGAGCTGGCCCTGGGTCCACGCGTCCCATCGCAACGGCTCGGGCCGCAGCATCATCTCGTAGCGGGCCAGGAGCGCGGCGTCCAAGAGCCCGTCGGCCTGGGCCAGCTCGGTCAGGACCTGCCAGCGGTCGGGCCCCTCCCGCGGGGCCAGCGCCCGGTCGGTCAGGGTGTCCAGGTAGTCGACGATCACCCGGCTGTCGAACAGGGCGCGCCCGTCGTCCAGAACCAGGGTCGGGATCTTGGCGAGGGGATTGGCGGCCGCCACGGCGGCGTTCTCGCCGACCGGCGTGACGGAGACGCTTTCCAGCGCGATCCGGTCTGCCAGGCCCAGCTCGTGAGCGGCCACGATCACCTTGCGGGCGAACGGCGATGGCGGGGAATAATAGAGCTTCATGGAGAGCGCCTCTCAGGCCTTTGCAGTTTTTGTCGTTTGCCGCGCCCGGTCTCGCGGGCGTTCCATCCTCTCCCTTCCGTCCTTCGCGATCGTTCGGATCCATCAAAGGTGTTTGCATGTACGACGTCCATTACTGGCCGACCCCCAACGGCAAGAAAGTGACCATTCTCCTGGAGGAGCTCGGCGTCCCCTACAACATCGTCCCGGTGAACATCGGCAAGGGCGACCAGTTCACCGACGGCTATCTGAAGATCGGCCCCAACAACCGCATGCCGGTTCTGGTGGACCACGCGCCCAAGGACGGCGGCGCGCCGATCAGCGTCTTCGAAAGCGGCGCCATCATGCTCTACATCGCCGAGAAGGAAGGTCGTTTCTGGCCGCAGGACACCCGCAGGAAGTACGACGTCGTGCAGTGGGTGATCTGGCAGATGGCCAACCAGGGGCCGAAATTCGGCGAGCGCGGCCATTTCAGCCGGGTTCCGGAATCCGCCGGCGACCAGACCTACGCCAAGACCCGGTTCAACGACGAGGTCCACCGCCTCTACGGCGTGCTCAACAACCAGCTCTATGATCGCCGCTACATCGCCGGCGACGAGTACACGATCGCCGACATGATCTCCTATCCGTGGACCGCGGGCTGGGAACTGCAGGGCATCGACATGGGCGAGTTCAAGTACTTCAAGC
>DASUIJ010000237.1:0-2624 GCA_036279815.1 Phenylobacterium sp.
CCGCGGCGTGGTCGAGCTCGGCAACTACGGAACCCACAATTTCGAGGGCATGGTCAGCGGCCCCCTGGGCGACCGCGTCCAGGCCCGCATCGCCTTCCGCACCGAGGACAGCGACAAGGGCTGGCAGAAGTCCAACACCCGCGGCGAGCGCCTCGGAGAGGTGCACAAGTACGGCCTGCGCGCGTCGCTGGCCTTCCAGCCGATCGACGACCTCGACATCGACCTGTCCTACTCCCAGTGGGGCAACACCTCCGACACGCTGGCGGCCCAGGCCATCGGCTTCACGCCCGGCACCGACCCGGCCCTGGGCCTGAAGCCCACCGCCGCCTTCAACGCGCCGGGCCTGGCCGCCTACATCGCCGGCAACCTCCCCACCAAGGCCACCCAGGCCGACTGGACCCCGGCGTCGGTCCGCACCGCGGACATCGGAACCGGCCTCGGCATCCATAAGGGCCTCGAGGAGGACTCCACCTTCCGCGCCGGCAAGCTGTCCATCGCCTACAAGTTCGGCGACGGCATGCGGCTGGTGTCGCTGACCAGCTACAACGACCTTCAGCGCAAGGGCGTGATGGACTGGAGCGGCGCTCCGTACAACGTGCTGATCCAGGACGCCGACGGCAGCGCCAAGTCGTTCGCCCAGGAACTGCGCCTTGAAGGCTCCAACGAAAAGGTCACCTGGCTGGCCGGCGCCTATTACGGCCGGGACGACCTGGTCGACGGCAACCGGACCCTGTTCGGCGACAACGCCAATGTCCGCTTCTTCCGGTACGTGACCGCGACCCTGATCCCGACCCCGTACAACAAGGGCGGATACACCCTGACCGACGCCGCGCAGGCGTTCCGCTCCTACGTCGACCGCGGGGACATCAAGGCGACCACGGCCAGCGTCTTCGCCAGCGCCGACTGGAAGCTGAGCGACACGCTGAGCATGACCACCGGCATCCGCTTCACCCGTGACAAGCAGACCGCGGCGGCCTGCTCGCGTGACTTCAACGGCAACATGCTGCCGAACGTGAACACCACGAACCCGTACCTGTACGCCGCCTATTACGGCCCCAGCGCCGTGCCGCTCGACTTCGTCACCAAGGGCGCATGCGTCACCTACGACACGGTCACGCGCACCCGCGGCATCGTGAAGTCGGAGCTGGACGAGCGCAACGTCGCCTGGCGGTTCGCCATGAACTGGCAGCCCAACCCCGACCTTCTGGTCTTCGGCTCGGTGTCCAACGGCGCCAAGGCCGGCTCCGCCCCGGTCAACACGGCCAGCCTGGCCGTCCAGAACTATCCGGCCAAGCAGGAGCAGCTGCTGGCCTACGAACTGGGCGTCAAGGCGGGCCTGCTGGAGCGCCGCGTCCAGGCCAACGTGTCGGCCTTCTATTACGACTACACCGACAAGCAGCTGGGCACCTACAACCCCGACATCCTCTACACGGCCCTGGCGCGCCTCGATAACGTGCCGGACGGCCGGGCCTACGGCCTGGATGGCGAAGTCACCTGGCGGGCGACCGAAAACCTGACGGCGATCGGCTCGGCCACCTTCCTGCACACCGAGGTCCAGGGCTTCGTCGGCACCAACTCCGCCGGCAAGACGGGCCAGAGCTTCGACGGCAAGCCGTTCCTCTACAGCCCGGAATTCCTGGGCAGCCTGACGCTGATGTACGAGCGCGAACTGACCGACAACCTCGGCCTGAAGGCGACCCTGAACGGCCGCTACCAGAAGGAGTCGCACGCCGATCTCGAAGGCAACCCGCTGTTCAAGATCCCGGAATACGGCGTGCTCAACGGCAGCATCGGCGTCGGCGCCCGCGACGGGCGTTACGAGCTGACCGCCTGGGCCCGCAACCTGACGGACGAGTACTACTGGACGGCGGTCGCCAGCAACGCCAACACGGTGGTCCGCTTCCCGGGACAACCCCGCACCTTCGGGATGTCGTTCGCGGTCAAATACTAGGACGGACCTCGCCGCCCCCATGCGGCGGGATGATGAGGGACGGCGCCCCGAAAGAGGCGCCGTCCCTTCTTTTTTGCGTCAGGCGGCGACCGAGCGGCGGGGCGTCTCGTCGGCGGCGTAGCTGTCCTCGTCCCAAAGGGCGTCCCACTCGGCCCAGCGGGCCGACGCGTCGCGCAGGCGGGCGTCGTCGCGCACCTGGACCACCTCGCCCTCGACTTCGTCCCAGGTGACGGTGAGGTCGGCGAGGCGATGGGCGCCGGCGCCGAGCCGGCCCTGGGCCTGCAGGATCTCGATCATCGCCGGGCTGATCCGCAGCTTCAGGCGGCCGCCCGCCAGGCGGGTGGCCTGGTCGGCATGGGTGATGACCTGGGTGATCATGTCGGACGTCGCCGCCTGGGCGGGACGCCGGGCGTCGAAAAGGAAGAGCGGCTCCGAGGGGCGCGCGCGGAGAGGGCGGCGGATCGGGGAGACGTTGGGCATGGAGAGCTCCTTTCGTTTCGGCAGGATCACGCTAGGATGGCGCTGCGTCAGAATCGGACGTAGGTTTTTACTATGTTCTCATTTTCGATGGAGGGCCGGCTTTGCGGCATGAAAAGGCGACCCGTCTGCTGGAGCTGGCCCGCCTTCTGGCGTCTTCCGCCGAAGGTATGACGCTTGACGAGATGTCCGGTTC
>DASUIJ010000238.1:0-6399 GCA_036279815.1 Phenylobacterium sp.
GACACCACGCAGAACCCAGCCACGACGGTGACCGTCGCCATCAGATAGAAAGCGATCGCCTGCAAGGCCATGACGGCTCTTCAGCCCCTTCTCTCGAGCCCTTGGCCGGTCCGGGAGGGACTCGGCCAGGGCGTGTTCAGCACGTTCGGAATCGCCGCGCGGGTCTTACCGGTAGGGCGCGTCCAGTTCCAGGTTCTTCGCGATCTCCCGCTCCCAACGGTCCCCGTTATCGAGCAGGCGTTCCTTGTCGTAGTAGAGTTCTTCCCGCGTCTCGACGGCGTACTCGATGTTCGGCCCCTCGACGATGGCGTCCACCGGGCAGGCCTCCTGGCACAGGCCGCAGTAGATGCATTTGACCATGTCGATGTCGTAGCGCGTGGTCCGGCGGCTGCCGTCCTCGCGCGGCTCGGCCTCGATGGTGATGGCCTGGGCCGGGCAGATGGCTTCGCAGAGCTTGCAGGCGATGCAGCGCTCTTCCCCGTTGGGATAGCGGCGCAGGGCGTGTTCGCCCCGGAAGCGCGGCGACTGCGGGCCGCGCTCGTTCGGATAGATCACGGTGGCCTTGGGCTTGACCATGTAGGTCATGGCCAGCCCGAAGGCGCCGACGAAGTCCGCGAGCGCCGCGCCTTTGATGGCCTGGGTGATGCGTTTCATCATGGCCGGCTACTTTCTCTTGCACTCATAGGCGGAGATCCGCTGCTCGTTGCCGGCCGCCTTGAGGGCCAGTTCCTCGCCCTTCGCCTCGCACGCCTGCCGCGCGACCTTCAGCGTGTCGTAGGTCGCCACGTCGCCGTTCGGACCCGCAGCGCAGGCCGACAGCGCCAGGAGCGCGGTGATGATCAGGATCTTGCTCATGCCGCGCCGGGCCCCAGCACCTTCCAGGCCGCCACCAGGGCCACGGCCACCAGCGAGATCGGCAGGAACACCTTCCAGCCCAGGCGCATCAGCTGGTCGTAGCGGTAGCGAGGCACGATCGCCTTGGCCATGGCGAACAGGAAGAAGAAGAAGATGATCTTCGCGAACAGCCACATGAAGCCGTAGAAGCTCTGCGCCGTGGGCGCCCACTGGTGGACGAACTTGAAGTCGATCGGCGCCTGCCATCCCCCGAAGAACAGGATCGAGATCATCGCGCACATCAGGATGATGTTGGCGAGTTCGCCGATCATGAACAGCAGGAAGGGGGAGGACGAATATTCCACCTGGTAGCCGGCCACGAGCTCGGATTCGGCTTCGGGCAGGTCGAACGGGGGGCGGTTGGTCTCGGCCAGGGCGGAGATGAAGAAGATCACCGACATGGGGATCATGATCACGGCGATGGGCAGGTTCTTCAGGCCGCCGCCCAGCACGTTCCAGTTCCAGAACCCGCCGGCCTGCTGCTCGACGATCAGGCCGAGGTTCATGGTGCCGGCCAGCAGGATCACGGTGATGATCACGAAGCCGATGGACACCTCGTAGCTGACCATCTGGGCCGCGGATCGCAGGCTGCCCAGGAAGGGATACTTCGAGTTGGACGCCCAGCCGCCCATGATGATGCCGTAGACGCCCAGCGAGCTGATGGCGAACAGGTACAGCACGCCCACATTGATGTTGGAGACCACCCAGCCCGGCGCCAGCGGGATCACCGCCCAGCCCACCAGGGCCAGGGCGAAGGTGAGCACCGGCGCCAACAGGAAGACCACCTTGTCGGCCCCGTCGGGGATGACGATTTCCTTCAGCACGAACTTGAACAGGTCGGCGAAGGACTGCAGCAGGCCGAACGGGCCCACCACGTTGGGGCCTTTGCGCATCTGGACGCCCGCCCAGATCTTGCGATCGCCGTACATGAAGAAGGCGAGCGAGACGAGGAGCCAGCCCAGGACGGCGAGGATCTGCAGGGCCGTGATGACGGTCCATCCGATCGGCGTCGCCCAGAAATTCATAGCCGCGTCCATGCCCTACTCCGCCGCGTGTCTGGCGGCGCCCGAGGCGAGGGCGGCGCATTCGGCCATCGTCACGCTGGCGCGGGCGACGGGGTTGGTGAGGTAGAAGGATTTCACGGCGCCGGCGAAGGGCGCGTCGGACAAGGCGCCCTCCCCGCCGATGGCGCCGAGGTCCGCGGTTCCGGCCGGGGCGTAGTCGACCTGGCCGAAGGTCGGATGGTCGGCGAAAAGCCTGGCGCGCAGCTGGGCCAGGGTGTCGTAAGGCAGGGTCTTGCCCAATCGCTCGGACAGGGCCCGGAATATCGACCAGTCCTCGCGGCCCTCCCCCTTCGGGAACACGGCGCGGAAACCCATCTGAACCCGGCCCTCGGTGTTGACGTAGAGGCCGTCCTTCTCGGTGTAGGCGGCGCCCGGCAGGATCACGTCAGCCTGGTGCGCGCCGGCGTCCCCATGGGTTCCCAGATAGACCGTGAAGGCCCCGGAAGCGGAGAACTCCATCTCGTCCGCGCCCAGGAGGAACAGCACGTCCAGGGCCCCGGGCTTGACCATCTCGAGCGCCGACTTGCCGCCCTCGCCGGGGATGAAGCCCAGGTCGAGGCCGCCCACGCGGGCGGCGGCGGAGTGGAGGACGTTCCAGGTCATGCCGAACGTCTTGGCGACCCCGGCCGCGGCTTTGGCCACGGCGGCGCCGTCGGCCCGCGCCAATGCGCCGGCGCCGAGGATTATCGCGGGAGACCTGGCGTCCTTGAGCGCCTTCACGAAGTCGGACTTGGACTTGGCGAGGCCCGCAAGGGTCTGCGGCCCGGCGCCGAGATACTCGTAGCCGTAGGTCAGGTCGGCCTGCTCGCCGATCACGCCGACCTTCAGGGCGCCCGCCATCCACCGCTTGCGCAGCCGGGCGTTCATCACCGGCGCTTCCAGACGCGGATTGGTCCCGACCAGCAGGATCACGTCGGCGTTCTCGATACCGGCGATGGTGGAATTGAACAGCCAGCTCTCGCGGGGCCCCGTCCCCAGCGCCATGCCGTCCTGGCGGCAGTCGAGGTTGGGCGATCCCAGGGCCGAGAACAGGTCCTTGGCCGCCTTCATGGACTCCGCGTCCTGCAGGTCGCCGGCGATGACGCCGATGCGGTCCGGCGCCGCCACGGTCAGCTTGGAGGCGACCAGCGAGAGCGCTTCGGCCCAGGTGGCGGGACGCAGCTTGCCGGCTTCACGGACATAGGGCTGGTCCAGGCGCTGGCGCGAAAGACCGTCGACCGCGTAGCGGGTCTTGTCGCTGATCCACTCCTCGTTGATGTCCTCGTTGAGGCGGGGCAGCACGCGCAGCACGGCGGGGCCCCGGCTGTCGACACGGATCGACGAGCCCAGGGCGTCCATCACGTCCACGCTCTCGGTCTTCTTCAGCTCCCAGGGTCGGGCGTTGAAGGCGTAGGGCTTGGAGGTCAGCGCGCCCACGGGGCAGAGGTCGATCACGTTGGCCGACAGCTCCGAGGCCACCGCCTTGTCGAGATAGGTCGTGATTTCAACGTCTTCGCCGCGGGAGATGAGACCGATGTCCGGCACGCCGGCCACTTCGGTGATGAAGCGGACGCAGCGCGTGCACTGGATGCAGCGGGTCATGACCGTCTTGATCAACGGCCCCATGTACTTTTCTTCGACCGCGCGCTTGTTGTCGGCGTAGCGGCTGTCGTCGCGGCCATAACCCATGGCCTGATCCTGCAGATCGCACTCGCCGCCCTGGTCGCAGATCGGGCAATCAAGCGGGTGGTTGATCAGCAGGAATTCCATCACCCCTTCCCGGGCCTTCTTGACCATCGGGGTGTTGGTGAAGATCTCGTTGCCCTCGGCCGCCGGCAGGGCGCACGAGGCCTGGGGCTTGGGCGGGCCGGGTTTCACCTCGACCAGGCACATGCGGCAGTTGCCGGCGATGGACAGCCGCTCGTGGTAGCAGAACCGCGGAATCTCCTCCCCGGCCAGCTCCGCGACCTGCAGGACCGTCATGCCGGGTTCGAACTCGACCTCGACGCCGTTGACCTTGGCTTTAGGCATCTCTCAGCTCACTCCGCCGCGCGCAGGGTCGCGCCCTGCACATGCGGCTTGCCCGCGCGATAATTGGTGATCCGCTCCTCGACCTCATGCCGGAAGTGGCGGAACAGGCCCTGGATCGGCCAGGCGGCCGCGTCGCCGAGGCCGCAGATGGTGTGGCCCTCGACCTGGCTGGCGACGTCGAGCAGGGGGTCGATCTCCTTCATCTCCGCCTCGCCGGTGGCCATGCGTTCCATCACCCGCCACATCCAGCCGGTGCCCTCGCGGCAGGGAGTGCACTGGCCGCAACTCTCGTGCTTGTAGAAGTACGAGGCCCGGGCGATGGCCTTCACCAGGTCCGCGTCCTTGTCCATGACGATCATGGTGGCGGTGCCCAGACCAGAGCGGCGCGCCGCCAGGTCGTCGAAGTCCATCAAGGCTTCCTCGGCCTCGGCGGCCGGGATCATCCGCATCGAAATGCCGCCGGGGATCACCGCCTTGAGGTTGCCCCAGCCGCCGCGGACCCCGCCGAAATGCTCCTCGATGAGCTGGCGCATGGGGATCGACATGGTCTCCTCGACCACGCACGGCTTGTTCACGTGGCCCGAGGCGGCCATCAGCTTGATGCCGGAGTTCTTCGGGCGGCCGAAGCCCGCGAACCAGCCGGCCCCGCGCCGCAGGATCGTCCCGACGACGGCGATGGACTCGACGTTGTTGATGGTGGTCGGCGCGCCATAGATGCCGGCGCCGGCCGGGAACGGGGGCTTCAGGCGCGGCTGGCCCTTCTTGCCCTCCAGGCTTTCCATCAGGGCGGTCTCGTCGCCGCAGATGTAGGCCCCGCCGCCGTGGGTGACGTGCAGGTCGAAGTCCCAGCCGTGGACGTTGCCCTTGCCGATCAGCTTGGCCGCATAGGCCTGCTTGATCGCCGCTTCCAGGCGCTCGCGCTCGTGGACGTATTCGCCGCGGATGTAGATGTAGGCCGTGTGGGCGCGGATGGCGTAGCTGGCCACCAGGCAGCCCTCGATCAGCAGGTGCGGATCGTTGCGGATGATCTCGCGGTCCTTGCAGGCGCCGGGCTCGGACTCGTCGGCGTTGACCACCAGGAAGTGAGGCCGTTCGCTCTCCGCCTTGGGCATGAAGGTCCACTTCAGGCCGGTCGGGAAACCGCCGCCGCCCCGGCCCCGCAGGCCGCTTTCCTTGATCTGGTCGCAGATCCACTCGGGCGTCTGCTGCAGCATCTCACGGGTGGCGTTCCAGCAGCCGCGCGTCCTCGCCCCCTCCAGACCCCAGTCGTGCAGGCCGTAGAGGTTGGTGAAGATGCGGTCCTTGTCTTCCAGGATCCCGACCACGTTCGCCTAAACTCCCTTCTTCGCGCGGCCGAAGCCGACGATGAACCAGATCTGCGCGCCGAAACCGACCACCAGGCCGGCGACGAACACGCCCAGGAGCCAGTCCTGGCCGAAACTCAGCGCGCCCACGAGGGCGCCGACGGCGATGAGCGCGGAGAAGGCGCTCACGCCCAGCATGATCATCAGTCGCCGCTTGGCGGCTTCGATGTCGGTCACGCCGCGGGCTCCTTGGCCGGCTTGCCCTTGGGCGCGGCGTTGGGGAGCGACTTGATCGGCTTGGCGGCCGAGCCGTCATAGAGCTTGGGGTCGGTCAGCACCAAGGGCCCGCCTTCCGGCGAGGCGCCCTGGCGCTTGATGTAGGAGCCCGGCTCCGGCGCCTTTCCGGCGGCGAAGTCGTCGAGGATCGCCTCGAAGCTCTCGGCCGTCAGGTCCTCGTAATAGTAGTCGTTGATCGCGGCCATGGGCGCGTTCGAGCAGGCGCCGAGGCATTCGACTTCCTGCCAGTAGAACTTTCCGTCGGCCGAGCGGTGGTCGCGATTGCCGAACTTGCGCTGGCACACCGCGATCAGGTCGCCGGCGCCGCGCAGCATGCACGGCGTGGTGCCGCAGACCTGGACCAGGGCGTGGGTGCCGACCGGCTCCAGCATGAACATCGTGTAGAAGGTGGCGACCTCGTAGACCCGGATCACCGGCATGCCCAGGGTCTCGGCCACGACGCGGATGGCGGGTTCCGAGACCCAGCCTTCCTGCTTCTGGACCAGCCACAGCACCGGGATGACCGCGGACTGCTGGCGGCCGGCCGGGTACTTGGCCATCCAGGTCTTAACGTCCTTCAGGGTCTCCGCGCTGAAGGCGAAGCTTTCGGGCTGATCGGCGGCTAGGCGGCGGACGCTCACGGTGCGGGCCTCACTTCACGAAATCGACGCGGACGATGCGGGCGTCCGAGATGGTGTAGATGGCGGCCACGTCGAAGGTGTCGCCGCCGGGGGCGCGCTCAACGTGCTCGTGGTCGATAACCCGCTGTCCCACCACATAGCGGCCCATCAGGGTGGCGCGGTTCTGCGGGAAGCGGGCGAACAGGTCGGCGTGGCGGGCGCGGATCGCGT
>DASUIJ010000239.1:0-8189 GCA_036279815.1 Phenylobacterium sp.
CGAGGTGGGCATGGAATGCGCCGCGCGCCCGGCCCTGGACCTGGTGCGCGACACCGCCCGCGCCGCCGCCTCCGCCCTGGCCGGGGTCGAGGCGCCGCTGCTGGCCCTGGCCCGCCACCTGGAGGACGTGCTGGACGACGAGGCCGCCGAGCTGGCGACCTCCGACCGGGCGCGCATCGAAGGCGCGTTGCGGGGCCTGGACCGCCGCGCCCGCATGACCCTTCCGGCCTGGCGCTCCATGCTGAAGGCCATCGACGAGGACGCCGAGGACGACCCGGACTTCGTGGACTGGTTCGACGCCACCTTCCTCTATGGCCGGGTGGTGGACGCCGCCTGCCGCCGTCACTGGGTCGATCCCACAGAGCCGCTGACCAACGCGGTCATCGCCCCGGCCCATGGGGTGCTGGTCACCAGCGCGACCCTGGCCGACAGCACGCTGGCCGATCCCTTCGCCCTGGCCGAGATGCGGACCGGCGCCGCGCGCCTGCCCGACCGGCCCAAGACCCTGCGTCTGGCCTCGCCCTTCGACTATGCCGCCAATGCGCGCGCCTTCGTGGTCACCGACGTCGGCCGCGACGACCCCCGTCAGGTGGCCGCCGCCATGCGGGAGCTGTTCCTGGCCGCCGGGGGCGGGGGCGTGGGCCTGTTCACCGCCATCCGCCGCCTGCGCGCCGTGCACGAGCGCATCGCCGCGCCCCTGTCCGACAGGGGCCTGGCCCTCTACGCCCAGCATGTGGACCCGCTGGAGGTGGGCGCGCTGGTGGACATCTTCCGCGCCGAGCAGGACGCCTGCCTGCTGGGCACCGACGCGGTGCGGGACGGCGTCGACGTGCCGGGCCGCTCCCTGCGCCTGCTGGTCTTCGACCGCGTTCCCTGGCCCCGCCCCGACATCCTGCACAAATCCCGCCGGGTGCGGTTCGGCGGCAAGACCTACGACGACAGCGTCGCGCGCAACCGCATCAGCCAGGCCTTCGGCCGCCTGATCCGCCGCGCCGACGACAAGGGCGTCTTCGTCATGCTCGACGCCGCCGCGCCCACGCGCCTGTTCTCGGGCCTTCCCGAAGGCGTGCGGATCGAGCGGGTCGGACTGGTGGAGGCCATCGAGGCGACCGCCGAATTCCTGGGTCACCCTGGACTTCCGCTGACCTAAGGCGCGCCCTGATGGGCGAGGGTCAGCTCGCAGCCGCCCGGAGCTGCTCGAACAGGTCCGCGGGATAGGGCGAGGCGTAGGCCGTCAGGCCGATGCCGGCGCGGACCTCCTCAAGGCTCCTCCCCCAGACCGCCGGCCAGTCCACCCCAAGCAGCGGCGGGCTCTCCCGGCCGTGGGTCCAGGCCGAAAGGATCACGTCCAGCATCAGGCCGACCACGTCGGGCTGATCGAAGGCCGTGCGGGTAAGGACCATGGCCAGGAACATCGAGGAGTAGTGATGACCGAACTGCCCGGCCTGGAATCCCGAGATGGCCACCTCATGCAGTGCGGTGGTCCGGTAGCCGGCCGTCAGGTGCCAGAGGTCGTGGCACTGCAGGATGCGGGCGTTCAGATAGTCCAGCGGGGCCGGCAGGTCGGCCAGGCCCAGGGCCTCCCGGTCCAGCACCTCCAGGTCGAAGCCGTTGTCCACGATCAGGTCGTGGAACTGCGCGCCCAGCGATCCCGCCGGCGCACGGGCCAGGGCCTCCAGGGTGAAGCGCTCGGGATAGCCCTGCGCCGCGGCCTCGCGAACGCCCGGATAGGCCAGGGCCATGCGGGCGACCCGGTCGCCCATCGCGGGATCGAGGCTCCGTCCAAGCTCGGCGGTGCGCTGGGTGATCGTCCCGGCGTCGCGGCCGGTGTCGGGATCGCGGGCCAGGGCCCAGAAGGCGGTCCAGAAGTCCTGCGGGATCGGCGCGGGCGAGGCGGCGGCCTCCATCGGCGCTGCGCGGGGCGGAGCGCCCAGCCAACCCTCGGCTGTCGCATCATAGGTGGCCGCCAGGCGCTCGGGCGCGGCGGCGGCGGCGTGCAGCCAGAGCGCCGCAAGGTCCCGTGCGGCCTCGCTGTCGCCGGTCCGGATCGCGGCGGCCAGACGGCGGGGCTCCCCGGCCTCCGCGCCTTGGGCCGCCAGGGCTTCGAAACGGGCCTGAGCCGTGGGGTCGGCCATCGGGGGTCCCTCAGGCCGCACTCTTGGAGAAAACGTTGATCACCACCACGCCGGCCAGGATCAGTCCCATCCCGGCCAGGGCCGGCGCGTCAAGCTGCTGCTTGAACCAGATCCAGGCGATGGCGGTGATCGCCACGATCCCGACCCCCGACCAGATCGCGTAGCCGATCCCCACCGGCACGCTGCGCATGGAGTGGGACAGGGCCCAGAAGGACGTCACATAGCCTGCGACCGTGATCACGGTCGGGACCACCTTCGAGAAGCCGTCCGACGCCTTGAGCATCGAGGTGGCGACGATCTCGGCCAGGATCGCGATCGACAGCCAGGCATATCCGTTCACGCGTCGCTCCTTGTTGAGAGGCGGATGGTGGGTCGGTTCGCTTCCGGTTGCAAAGCGGCGCTTGCGCTCGGGTCAAAGCAGGCGTTGCATCGTTCCCAGCAGGCGACTTCGCCTCCGACAGGCGCAAGCGCCCAGAACGCGGAGGACGGATCATGGGTCAACGTGACCCCGGCTCGGTACGCTGCATCGCCCTGGTGGGGGCGGCCGGAGCCGGCAAGACCACATTGCTCGAAGCCCTTTTGTTCGCCAGCGAGGCCATTCCCCGGCAAGGGGACGTGGGGTCCTCCAGCGTCGGCGACGCCAGCCCGGAGGCGCGAAAACGCGGCCAGTCGGTGGAGCTGAACGTGGCCGGTTTCGACTTCATGGGCGACCGCTACGCCATCGTCGATTGCCCCGGCTCGACCGACTTCTCCCACGCCGGCGACCATGTGCTGCCCGCGGTGGATCTGGCCCTGGTGGTCGCCGATCCCGATCCGCGCCACGCCGCCCTGCTGCAGCCGATCTTCAAGGAGCTGGAGCGCCTTGGCGTGCCACACGCCGTCTTCGTCAACAAGATCGACCAGGCCCACGGCCCTCTGGACGAACTTCTGGCCGCGCTCGCCCCCTGCAGCGCCGCGCCCCTGGTGGCCCGTCAGATTCCGCTGATCGACAAGGAGAAGGTCACCGGATTCGTCGACCTGGCCCTGGAGCGGGCCTTTGTCTACCGGCCGGGCCAGGCGTCCCAGCTTGTCGACCTGCCGGAGGAGGTCGCCGCCCTCGAAGCCGACGCCCGCTTCCACATGCTGGAACAGCTGGCCGACTACGACGACACCCTGATGGAGGAACTGCTCTCCGACCTGACGCCCAGCCGCGACGAGGTGTTCTCCGACCTGGTGAAGGAGATGAGCGACGGGCTCATCGTCCCGGTGTTCTTCGGCTCGGCCCAGAACGGTTCGGGCGTGCGGCGCCTGCTGAAGGCGCTGCGGCATGAGACCCCCGACGTGGCCAGGGCCGCCCGCAGGCTGGGGCTCGACGGCCCCTGCGCCTATGCCTTCAAGACCTCCTATGCTGGCCAGGCCGGCAAGCTCACCTACGCCCGGGTGATGGGCGGCGCCCTGAACGACGGGGACGAACTGACCGCGTCCAACGGCGAGCATGGCCGGGCCGGAGGGCTGTTCGCGCTGCTGGGCGCCAACACCCGCAAGATCGACAAGGCCGGCGGCGGCGACGTGGTGGCGATCGGCAAGCTGGAAGCCGCCAGCGCCGGCCAGGTGCTGTCCCTCGACGGCAAGGTCCGGCGGCCGGGCGTCGAGCCGCCCCAGGTCCCGGCCCTGTTCTCCCTGGCCGTGGCGGCCAAGGACCGCAAGGACGACGTCAAGCTTTCGGCCGCCTTCGCCAAGCTGGCCGAGGAGGACCCGACGCTGTCGGTGGTGCTCGATCCCGAGACCCAGGAGACCCTCATCGCCGGCCAGGGCGAAGGCCATCTGCAGGTGACCCTGGAGCGGCTGAAGCGTCGTTTCGGCGTCGAGGTCACGGCGAGGCGGCCGAAGGTCTCCTACCGGGAATCGATCAAGAAAGCCGTCACCCAGCGCGGCCGGCACAAGAAGCAGACCGGCGGCCACGGCCAGTTCGGCGACGTGGTGCTGGAGATCAAACCCCTTCCGCGCGGGTCGGGCTTCGCCTTCAGCCAGAGGATCACCGGCGGCGTGGTGCCCAAGCAGTGGATCCCGGCGGTGGAGCAGGGGGTGCGCGACGCCATGGAGAAGGGGCCGCTGGGCTTCCCGGTGACCGACGTCGAGGTCACCCTCACCGACGGCTCCTACCAC
Organism: Phenylobacterium sp.; assembly: GCA_036279815.1. Taxonomy (GTDB): domain Bacteria; phylum Pseudomonadota; class Alphaproteobacteria; order Caulobacterales; family Caulobacteraceae; genus Phenylobacterium. The sequence goes on from DASUIJ010000239.1 coordinate 4,281, forward strand.
GCCGTGGACTCCTCGGAGATGGCGTTCCGGCAGGCCGGCCGCCTGGCCATGAGCGAGGGCCTGGCCGCGGCCCAGCCCTACATGCTGGAGCCGATCGAGAAGCTGGCGGTGGTGGCGCCCTCGGCCAGCACGTCGAAGATCACCCAGGCGATCTCCGCCCGGCGCGGCCAGATCCTGGGCTTCCAGCCGCGCGCCGGCTGGGCGGGCTGGGACGAGATCGAGGCCTGCCTGCCCCGCCAGGAGCGCCTGGAGCTGATCGCCGAACTGCGCGGCCTGACCCAGGGCCTCGGCGCCTTCCTGCACAGCTTCGACCATATGGCCGAACTGAGCGGACGCCTGGCCGAGGAAGCCGTGAAGGAGGCGCGGGCCGCCTAGTGCTTGCCGTGGTCGCGGCCGAAGTTGGGTTCGGCGCTTTCCTGGCCGGCGGCGATGATGCCGCGGCGGATTTCGCGGGTGCGGCTGAACAGCTCGTACAGCTTGTCGGCCTCGCCCCAGCGGATCGCCCGTGACAGCGCCTGGAGGTCTTCGGTGAAGCGGCCCAGGATTTCCAGCACCGCGTCCTTGTTGGCCACGAAGATGTCGCGCCACATGGTCGGGTCCGAGGCGGCGATGCGGGTGAAGTCGCGGAAACCGCCGGCCGAATATTTCATCACCTCAGCCTGGGTGACCTCCTCCATGTCGGCGGCGGTGCCGACGATGTTGTAGGCGATCAGGTGGGGCAGGTGGCTGGTGACGGCCAGGACCAGGTCGTGGTGCGCGGCGTCCATGCGGTCGACATTGGCGCCCATGCGGGACCAGAAATCCGACAGCTGCTGGACCGCCTGGAGATAGGGCGCGTCGTCGCGCGCCTGGGGGGTGAGGATCACCCAGCGGCTCTGGAACAGCTCGGCGAAGCCGGCGTCCGGGCCCGATTGCTCGGTGCCGGCGATCGGGTGGCCGGGGACCACGAACACGCTCTTGGGCAGAGCCTCGGACAGCGCCTCGGCGACCGACCCCTTGACCGAGCCCACGTCGGTGGCGGTGGCGCCGGGCTTCATGGCGGCGGCGGCGGCGCGGGCAGCCTCGCCCATGGCCAGCACCGGAACGGCGAAGACCACCAGGTCGGCGTCGGCCACGGCTTCGGCGATGTCGCCGGTGACGTGGTCCGCATAGCCCAGCTCGGCGATCCTGGCCCGGTGGGCGGCGCTGGAATCGGCGACGGCGATCTCCCCCACCACCCCGGCCGCGCGGGCCGCCAGGATCACGGAGGAGCCGATCAGGCCGCAGCCGATCACGGCCATCCGGGGATAGATCACCTCGGCCACGGCGCTCAGGCCTTCATGAAGTCGGCGAGGGCGTCGACCACGGCGCGATTGTGTTCTTCCAGGCCGATCGTGAGCCGCAGGTGGTCGGGCAGGCCGTATCCGGCCACCACGCGCGGGATCAGTCCGCGGGCGCAGAGAAAGGCGTCGGCGTCCTTGGCGGTCTTGCCCGGGGTCTTGGGAAACCCGACCAGCACGAAATTGGCGGCCGAGGGCACGACCTCCAGGCCGAGGCCGCCGAGCTGCTGGGTCAGCCAGGGCCGCCACTGGTTGACCAGGGCCAGGGAGCGCTCCTCGAACTCGCGGTCGCCGAGGGCTGCGACCGCGGCGAGCTGGGCCGGGATGTTGATGTTGAACGGCAGGCGGATGCGGTCGACGGCCTGGGCCATCTCCTCGGGCATATAGGCCCAGCCCACGCGCAGGGCGGCCAGGCCGTGCAGCTTGGAGAAGGTGCGCGTGACCACGACGTTGTCGAATTCGCGGACCATGGAGAACCCGTCCTCGAAGGTCGGGTCGGAGACGAACTCGGCATAGGCGCCGTCCAGCACCAGGATCACGCTGGGGGGCAGGCCCGCGTGCAGACGGCGCACTTCGGAGCCGCTGATCCAGGTGCCGGTGGGGTTCGCCGGATTGGCCACGAAGACGATGCGGGTGCGGTCGTCCACCAGCTTCAGCATCTCGTCGACGTCGATGCGGTAGTTGGGCTCGGGCGCCATGCGCACCTCGGCCTGGCAGGCCCGTGCGCCGATGGCGTAGGCGCCGAAGCCGTACTGGCCCTGCACGATGTTGTCGCCGGGTTCGAGGAACGCCTGGTTCAGCAGCTGGAAGATCTCGTCCGAGCCACAGCCGAACAGCAGCCGCTCGGGCTCCAGGCCGTAGCGGGCCGCGATCGCCTCGCGCAGGACGTTGCTGCGCCCCTCGGGATACATGTGCAGCTGGTCGATGGCCGAGGCGAAGGCCTCGCGCGCCTTGGGGCTGGTGCCCAGGACGTTCTCGTTGGCCGAGAGCTTCAGCGGATGCTCGACGCCCTCGACCGTGGCCTTGCCGGGCACGTAGGGCGCGATGGCCAGGATGCCGGGCTTCGGAACGGGTCGGGACGCGGTGGAGCGATCGAGGACGGGGGTGTCGGACATGGCCCGCCTCTTACACGGCCAAGGCGGTGGTTGGAACCCGGCGGGGTGCTCCGCCCCTCGGCCGCCGGATCCGCGGGCGGCGCTGCCTATGCGTCCAGCGGCTCGGGGGCGGCGCCGATCACGCCGGTGAGGCGGCCGGGCGCGCGGGCCAGGCGTTCGTCCTGCGGCTGATAGAATCCCATCAGGGCGAAGAGCTTGAGGCCTCCGGCCTCGGCCAGCAGTTCGGCGGCCACGCCGTCGCGGCTCAGGGTCTGCTCGATGGCGGCCGCCGGTCCCGGAGCGTCGGTCACCCAGTAGGTCAGGTCGCGGCCGGTGGGCTCGACCGTCACCTCGGCCGCGGCCAGGGCCGCCAGCGGGCCCCAGGCGTTCAGGCAGGGCAGGGCCGCGAACACGCGCAGCTTCGGCTCGGCCAGCAGCCGGCCCCACCAGGGCGTGTCCGAGGCCAGGGCCAGGACGGCGACGCCGCCGGGCGTCTTGGCGGCGGCGATCGCCTCTTCCGGCTTGGCGACCGGCGCGAGGCGCGGGGCGGAGCCGAAGCGCATGCGGGCGACCTCGACGGCGCGGGCCGGATTCTTGCCGCCGTAGACGGAGACGTGGAACGGTCCCTGGCGCGACAGGCTGTCGCCGATCAGCTCCCGCCAGATGCGGACGATCAGGGAGGGGGTCGCGGCCTGGCGCGGGCGGGCCAGCAGGCCGCGCAGCAGCTGGGCCTCGCGGCCGGGGCGCAGGGCGAACTTGCCCGCATCGCCGGCCGCGGCCTTGGCGGCGGCGACCTCGCGCGCGATCCCGGCCCGCTGGTCGATCAGGGCGAAAAGCTGCGCGTCGATCGCGTCCAGGCGCGCACGGACGGAGTCCAACGACGGCGCGGCGGGCTTGGGATCGGCGTCGGCCATTTTGTCCCCCGAAAACTGAGGGTTGGCGCTTAGGTCATTGCGGCCGGGCGCGCAATAGGGCGGTCGGCCGCAATAAAGTTGCACGGGATACCAGGTGGCCGCCGACTTTCGCCGGCGAGGCGGGAGGGCGGGCCGGCGTTCAGTTGTCGGCCGGGTCCATGACCATGTTGCGGATCTTGGTGGCGGCGAGGTGGCGCGCCTGCTTCTCGAACTGAACCAGTCCCGGGGGCGCCTTCTGCTCGAACTCTTCCGGCACGTGCTCCAGGTCGGCGGCGGCCTCCTTGAGATCGAGCGGCGCCAGCTTCAGCTCCTCGCGAAGCCGGACGATCTCTTCGAGGGCCAGGATGGCCAGCATGCCGTTTGCGTGGGTGACGATGCTGGCGAGGTTGATCGCATGCTGCACCTCGGGAGGCGGCATCTTCGGCGGCTGGGCGGTTCCGCCCAGGCCCGGCAGCGGCGGCATTTTCGGCGGGGGCATGTTGTTGGCCATCTCGGAACGCTCCTTGTCACATCTCGCGCCGACCAGGGTCGCATGCCGCTTCCGCGCCGTGAAGCGCGGTTCGGCTGGCCCGGAACGGGACG
>DASUIJ010000240.1:0-9626 GCA_036279815.1 Phenylobacterium sp.
GGCGTCTGCGAGCCGGAATGCCCCGTCGACGCCATCAAGCCCGACACCGAGGACGACCCGGACGGCAAGTGGCTGAAGATCAATTCCGAGTACGCCAAGGTCTGGCCGAATATCACCGTCAAAGGCGAGCCTCCGGCCGACGCCGAGGCCTTCGAACGGGAAGATGGTAAATTCGAAAAGTACTTCAGCGAGAAACCCGGCAGGGGTTCCTGACCGCCCCGCGCGCCGGGCCCCTGGGGCAACCCTTTCTTTCGGCTGAATTTTATGCTATTGTCACAGCTGACGTGGCATTGGCGATCACGCTTAACACGTCGTTTTTGCAGAAGAGCCGTCTCCGGCCGACGTTGCGCCTCGAACAGGCGAAGGGTGTCTTAGCAGGTCTAATCCGTTCCCATAGGTGTCCAGCGCCGCGCAGGTTTGCGGAGGGGCTGTTTTGTCTTTGGAATATAGCGGACCTGCAAGACCCGGGCGGATGGAACGGACTCGGTCGAAAGGACTGAAACGAATGAGCAAGAGCGGTCTGGAATTCTCGGTTGGCGATCACGTCGTCTATCCGGCCCATGGCGTGGGCCAGGTGCAAGGGATCGAAACCCAAGAAGTCGCCGGCTATCAGCTCGAAGTCTATGTGATCACCTTCGACCACGAGAAGATGACCCTGCGGGTCCCCACCGCCAAGGCGCGCACCGCCGGCCTGCGCTCTCTGGCCGAAGGCAATGTGGTCAGCCAGGCGCTCACCACCCTGAAGGGCCGCGCCCGTGTGAAGCGCACCATGTGGTCGCGTCGCGCCCAGGAATACGAAGCCAAGATCAATTCGGGCGACCTGATCTCCATCGCCGAAGTGGTGCGCGACCTGCACCGCGCCGAGAATCAGCCGGAGCAGTCCTATTCGGAGCGCCAGCTCTACGAATCGGCCCTGGACCGGATGGCCCGTGAAGTCGCCGCCATCGAGCGGATCGACCGCGACGCGGCCATCACCATCCTGAACAAGAGCCTGATCAAGGCGGTGGCGGCCTAAGGCCTCCATGCTTCGACGGAATTCCGAGACGCCCGGTCGCAAGGCCGGGCGTTTTCATTTGGGACGCCGGCCCCTCAACGCGCGCCCAGGAACTTCCGTCCGGTCGCCAGCACCACCACCAGCACCGCCTCGACAACGATGGGCGGAACCTGGGCTGGTTCCAGGCCGCCAAGCGCCACGGTGATCAGGCGGCCGGTCAGGGCCAGACCGATCATCACCAGCGGCGCGGTCACCAGGCGGCGATCGTCGCGCACCGCCGCGGCCAGGGCGAGGGCCCCGGCGGCCCCGAAGAAGCCCGCGACATCGGCCCGCAGGGTGGCGAGCCCCAGTCCGCCCCGCCCCTCGACCCCCAGGGCGGCGCCCGCCGCCACGGGGTTGACCCAGATCCTGAGCGCCAAGAGGACCGCCAGCACGCCCACCGCGCCCAGGAGAATTCGGATGATCGGTCGCGCCATGGAATGCCCCTCGAGATTATGGCTCCCTGCGTGCCATAATCCTGCCGCGGCGCAAAGCCGGATGCGGCTATTGCGACAGGGCGGCGACCTGGGCGGCGTCGAAATACTCGTCCAGGCGGGTGATGGCGCCGTCCGCCACCGCGCAGACGATGCAGGCCTGAAGCTCCGCGGCCTTGCCGTCGCGCCGTTTGACCGCCAGCCGGTGCTGCTGGACGAACCCGCCCGGATAGGCCGTCAGCCGCCGGTCCCGGTAGCGACGCTCGGGGATGTAGCGGACGAAGTTCGACAGGGTCTCGACGTTCTGCGCCTTGCTGGTCTCCAGCCCGTCGGTGTTGTGCCAGATCACCACGTCGTCGGCGTAACAGGCGCCCACGCCTTCGATATCGCCGGCCTCGATGGCGTCGAAGAAGCGCCGGGCCAGGCCTTCGATCTCCGCCGGGGTCACGAAGCGTCTCCCCCGGGCTTGTCAGCGGTGCGGTAGTCGCCGAACACCCCGTCGCGGGTGCTGAGCGCCTGGGTCACGCCCTTGCGCATCTCGGCCATGTAGGTGCGGCTGGCCGGGGTGTGCCATCCCAGGGCATGCAGGTCGGTGCCGGCGCGCAGGCCCGCGCGCATGCCCATGGCCTCCATCTGCCGATGCACCAGGCGCTTGTTGAGCTGGGCCAGTTCGGGATCGACCTTGGCGATCCGCTGCGCCATGGCCAGCACCTCGCGCTCCAGGTCGTCGGACTTGAAGGCCCGGTTGGCGAACCCCAGCCGGACGGCCTCGAGCCCGTCGAAGGCGTCGCCGGTCAGCATCAGCTCCATGGCCGAGCGCATGCCGACGATCCAGGCGTGGTACTGGTTGTCCGGCGGGCTCATGGTGCGCACCGCCGGGTAGCCGATCTGGGCGTCCTCGGCCACGTAGACCAGATCGCAGGCCACCGCGAGTTCGGACCCCCCCGCCAGGCACCAGCCGTGGACCTGGGCGATGATCGGCTTGGCCAGGTCCCACATGCGGAAGCAGCCCTCGACCACATGCCGCGCCCACTGGCCCTGGCCGCCCGCCGTGTAGAACGGCAGCTCGCCCAACCCGGCCAGATCGTAGCCGGACGAGAAGCAGGTTCCGGCGCCGCGCACGATAATGACCCGCACCTCGGGATCGCGGTCGGCGTCCTCCAGGGCCTCGAAGATCGCGCCGCGCAGGGCGTTGGAAAGCGCGTTGCGCTTGGCGGGGCGATTGAGGGTCAGCCGGCGTACATACGGCGCGGGATCGTCAACAAGCAGGATCGGCTCTTCGGCCATTGTCCAGTCCTCCCATGGTTGACGGCAGCCTATGGAGTTGACGCCGGGTCGGCAAAGTCCCGTTTGGTTGACGCAGGGTCTGGCTTGACGCGGCGGCGCGCGGTCCGGCTAATCGCCGCAATCCATGGGGAGAGACAACATGAAGCTCTACAATTCGATCGGTCCCAATCCGCACGTCGTGCGCATGTTCATGGCGGAGAAGGGCATCGACCTCCCCAAGGTCGACGTCGACCTGCGCAGCGGCGAGAACCGCCAGCCGCCCTACACGGACAAGGTCAACATCGCCGGGCAGACCCCGGCGCTGGAACTGCCGGACGGCGCGACGATCTCCGAGATCACCGTCATCTGCGAGTACCTTGAGGAAAAGCACCCGACGCCGGCGCTGATCGGGACCACGCCCGAGGAACGCGCGGAGGTCCGCATGTGGACGCGCCGGGTGGACCTCAACATCTGCGAGCCCATGGCCAACGGGTTCCGCGCCTCCGAGGGCCGGCCGATGTTCGAAAGCCGCATGAAGCTGGTGGGCGCCGAGGGCGCAGCCGAGCTGAAGGCCATCGCGCGGGACCGGATCCTCTGGCTCGACAGCCAGATCGCCGGTCGCGACTGGATCGTCCCCGGCCGGTTCAGCCTGGCCGACATCCTGCTGTTCTGCTTCCTGGCCTTCGGGGGCGTGGTGGGCCAGCCGATTCCGGACGAAGCCGCCAACATCAAGGCCTGGTTCGCACGCGTGGGCGCCCGCCCGAGCGCCGCCGCCTAAGCCGCGGGCCGGAAGGACTTCACGACCGGCCAGAGCATGCCGAGGTCGACGGGCTTGTGCAGCACCGTCGCCTCGGCGAAGCCCTCGTCCGGAAGCACGCCGTAACCCGTGGCGAACGCGAAGGGCACGCCGCGGTCCCGCAGCGCGCGGGCCAGCGGGAAGACATCGTCCCCGCCGCCCAGATTGACGTCCAGCACCGCGCCGTCCGGCAGGGTCGACTGGGCGTCCAGCCATTCCAGCGCCGGCGCCAGCGCCCCGAACGAGGCGACGATCTGGCAGCCGAGCTCTTCCAGCAGATCCTCCATCATCAAGGCGACCAGGGCCTCGTCCTCGACCAGGATCACACGCATGGGCCTCACTCCAACCTGAGTCTCGCCGACAGGGGCGCCTGCAGGCGGAACCGCACGCCCTCCGGTGCGAAGGTCAGCCGGGCCTGCCCTCCGAATTCGCGGGCGACGCCCTTTTCGATCAGCCGGCAGCCGAAGCCCCGGACCGGATCGGCCGCCACTTCTGGGCCTCCCGTCTCGGTCCAGGTCAGATCCAGGGCGCGCGGCTCCGCCGCCATGTCCACCGACCACTCCACCGCCAGGCGCCCGCTCTCGACGCTCAGCGCGCCGTGCCGGGCGGCGTTCACCGCCAGCTCGTGCAGGGTCATGTGCATCGCCACCGAGGATTCCGGCGCCAGCAGGATGTCGGGCCCGGAAACCCGGATCCGCTCTCCGTCCGCCCCGCCGAACATCCCCAGCGCCTGCGCCAGAACGGCCTTCAGCCCCGCGTGGCCCCAGGCCCCGCGGGTGAGCAGCTCATGGGCCCGCGCCAGGGCGCCCAGGCGGCCGTTGAAGGCCTCGACGAAGTCTTCCGGCGACGGCGAGCAGCGCAGGGTCTGGTGGGCGATCGACTGCACGGTGGCCAGGGTGTTCTTGCAGCGATGGTCGAGTTCGCGGAGCAGGACCTTGCGCCTTTGCAGGGTCTCGGCGAGCGAGGCGTGCATCAACGCCGAGTCCAGCGCCGCCGCGGTCGCCCGCGCCATGATCTGCAGCTTGGTGACCTCGTCCTCGGTCGGCTGGCGCTCCACGGCCCAATAGGCGCCGATGGCCGCGATCGGGTCATTGGGCCGCACCGGCGTCATGACCATGCTCCTGACGAACGTCGGCCGGTACACGTCGTGCGGGACGCGGCTGTCCTTGTAGATGTCGGGGATCACCACGGTCTGGCGGTTGAGCATGGCCCAGCCCGAGATGCAGGCGTCGAGCGGGAAGCGCTGGCCCTTCCAGAGCGGCGCGATCGCGTCCTCGTCCATATAGAAGCACTGCGCCTCTTCGCGCAGGATGAAGGCCACCCCGTCGGCCCCGGCGATACGCCGCGCCGTCGAGCGGACCACGGCGGCCACCTGGTCGACCGTGCGGGCGGACGACAGGTCCTCGATCATTTCCACCAGGGTGAACAGGGCGTCCGCCGATGCTCCCCGTTCCAGGATTCCGGCCCCAGGCATCGGCGAACTCCCACTCACGCAAGCCGTCTCGCGGGAATCTTGCCGTAAGCCGCGAAGGTCGCCAAGCTCAATCGGTGGTTGTCACGCCCGGCGGCGTCGAGTTCTGGGTGGCGAGGCTCAGTCGGCGGGGCTCGCCACCGGCGCTGCGCCAGGCCCGGGCTGGGGCCCGCGGGCCAGCTCCCGGGCCAGCTGGTCGCGGTCGAGGTCGTTGTCCCAGCGCGCCACAACCAGGGTCGCCACCCCGTTGCCCACCAGATTGGTCAGCGCCCGGCACTCGCTCATGAACCTGTCGACCCCCACCAGCAGCGCCAGGGCCGCGATCGGCAGGTCCGGGATGACCGCCAGGGTCGCGGCCAGGGTTATGAAGCCCGCGCCCGTCACTCCGCTGGCGCCCTTGGAGGTCAGCATGGCCACGCCCAGCAGGGTCAGCTCCTGGGTCAGGGTCAGGGGCGTGTTGGTCGCCTGGGCCAGGAACAGGGTGGCCAGGGTCATGTAGATGTTGGTGCCGTCGAGATTGAAGCTGTAGCCGGCGGGGATCACCAGTCCGGCCGTCGTCTTGCCGGCGCCCAGCCGCTGCAGCTTGGCGATCATCTGCGGCAGCACCGATTCCGAGGAGGAGGTCCCCAGGACGATCAGCAGCTCCTCGCGGATGTAGGCGATGAACTTGAAGATCGAGAACCCGGCCAGCGCCGCAATGATTCCCAGCACCACCACCACGAAGATGATCGAGGTGGCGTAGAAGGTCGCCACCAGGGCGCCCAGCTTGACCAGGGCGGCCAGGCCGTACTTGCCGATGGTGAAGCCCATGGCGCCGAAGGCCCCGATCGGCGCCAGCTTGACCACCACCTGGATGACGCCGAAGAACAGGTGCGAGATGTCGTCGAGCACCCCGGCCACCTTGTCGCCGAATGGGCCCATCCGGGTGCAGGCGAAGCCGGTGATGATGGCGATCACCAGCACCTGCAGCAGGGCGCCTTCGGCGAAGGCGCCGAAGAAGGTGTCGGGGATCAGCGCCAGCAGGTACTCGACCAGGGTGCCGCCATGCTTGGCCTTGTCCACATAGCCGGCCGCGACGCTCGGATCGAGGGTGGCGGGATCGACGTTGAAGCCCTGGCCCGGATGGACCAGGCGGCCCACGATCAGGCCGAGGATCAGGGCGAAGGTGGAGACCACCTCGAAATAGATCAGGGTCTTGGCGCCCAGCCGCCCGAACGCCTTGATGTCGCTCATCCGCGCCACGCCGGCGGCGATGGTGCAGAAGATCACCGGGGCGATGGACATCTTGATCAGCTTGACGAAGGCGTCGCCCAGCGGCTTCAGCCCCACGCCCACCTGCGGCCACACCGCGCCCACCGCGATGCCCAGCGCGATGCCGATCAGCACCTGCACATAGAGCACCTTGAACGGCTTCAGCAGACTCATACGCGCTCTCCCCCGACGCGCCGATCGTCGCCGGCCCTGTTCAAGGCCCGCCCCGATGCGCTATCACCCCCGCCGGTCTGGCCCGGTAGCTCAGCAGGATAGAGCAGCGCTTTCCTAAAGCGAAGGTCGGGGGTTCGAGTCCCTCCCGGGCCGCCAGTCAGTCGCCGAAACTTGGCTCTTCTCTCGTGGTGAGCCTCCAGGGCCCCGACGCGCCGGGCTTTCAGCCGAACCAATCCGTCATCTGGCCCGGTCTTCAAGGGCCCAAATGGGTCACCACAGGCCGCCATTCCAAGGCCAGTCTCCGCGCATCGCGGGCCACGCGTGAGGGGTCTGGGGCTTCTGGGAATTATACCTAACATCACCGGCGTTCTGTCCGGGCGAATCCGGACAGATACGCCTCTTCACTTTTGGTATGACATGATCGGCTATCCCAGCCCCGACGACCTGCCCCCTCCGCCGGACTACGTGTAAACCTGGGGCCAGATTGGCGAGCGCCGCCATGAGGGCCTTGCCGTCGACCCCCAGCGGCGATGGCGCTACATTTCGGCCATGAGCCGAGCCGTCGACCACTCATCGTTCCCGATCACACCCGACCTGAACGGGGACGATGCAGAGGAAACTGAGCGTCTCAGGATCCTCGCGGTGGAGGCCGAGCGTTACATCACCTCCTTCCATTGGTGTCCGCCGCTGGATCGGCTTCTCCTTGCCTTCGGCGTCGGTGGCGTCCTTGGCCTCTTTCTCGCGAGGTTCGAGCGCCCCGTTGAAAGGTCCGAAGATCAGGAACTCTGGATCGTGGTGGGGGATCTCCCACCGGCCTATTTCGTCACCGAGGATTCTGAGACGCCGGCGGAGGCGCTGGAAACCTATTGTGAGCTGATGGAGGAATGGGCTGACCAGGTGCTGTCGGGCGGCGACACATCCGAGTGTTTCCCAATCGCCGCAGAGCCGACAGTGGAACATGCCGGGATGCTCAAGAGCAGGCTGGAATTCATCCGGGAACAGTTGATCCCGGACGCCTGATCGACCGCTGATCCCGGCCTCGCCAAGTGTCTGCGTGGGTCAGCGATTTGAAAGGCTGATGAGCTTGAAATAGCGGAGAAACGTGGACTTCTAACTGGCCGCACCGCCAACGAGTTTCGTTGATTTCTCTCGGTGTTTTAGATGCAGCGAGAGAGACTCGAACCCAAAACCTTCATTTCGTCACGGCTCGCCCTGGGCGTCGCCAAATCCCAGTTGTCGGAAATGGCCCACCTGAGGGGTGACGGATTCCCAGTAATACCTCCGACATTCCGGGCGGCTGGAGCCGATCATCGACGATGGAGACAAGCTTGAGTCTCTTCCGGTCCGGCGGAATGGTCCGCCCATCCACACTCCCTTGGCTTTGCAGGCCGCGCTGCGCCCGGCAGGATCATCCCGCCTGCCGGACGGCCGCGGGGCGACTGGCGACGGGGCGGCCCGCGGCCTTCCGCCGACGACCTGAGGGACGCGATCGGGGTCCCGCCGCGGGCCGGCGGGCCAGCGGCCAGGAGCGCGGCGAGCTGGTCCCTGTTGGCGACAAGATCCCCCAGGATGTAGCCGTCGAGCACCTCGAGAAAGGCCTTGGACGCCTCGAAAAGCACCGAGCGCAGCCTGCAGGCGGGCTGGATGGCGCAGACCGTCGCCGAGGCCGCGAAGCACGGCGCCAGATCCATGTCCGGCTCGGCGTGGCGAACGACATCGCCCAGACCGATCGCCTCGGGCTCACGGCCAAGGCGCAGCCCGCCGTTGCGACCCCGCACGGTGTCGACGAACCCCGCCTGGCCCAGCTCGTAGGCAACCTTCATGAGATGGTTCCTGGAGGTGCCGTGGTGGCGGCGATCTCAGCGATGGTCGGCAGACGCCCGGCATGGAGCGACAGGTACATGAGCACCCGCAGCGAGTAGTCGGTATAGACCGTCAAACGCATCGTCGCCTTACCAGCCGCCGGCCCAAGCCGTGCGCCTGACCGGGCGTCGCGGGGCGCCCGGACCGGACGCTGCGGCGTGATCGACGCCCATCGCCCACCGGCCGGGTCATGGATGCTCGCCGGGCGCGACCTGCGGCAGCTCGTTGAACTGGTGATGCGGCGGCGGCGAGGACAGGGTCCACTCCAGGGTCGTGGCGCCCTCCCCCCAGGGATTGGCGACGCCGCTGCGGCGGCGCGCCGCGGCCTCCAGCAGGACGAGCAGGAACACCCCCATGCTCGCCGCCATGACCAGATAACCGATCGACGAGACCTTGTTCCAGAAGGCGAAGCCGTCCGGATAGTCGACATAGCGGCGCGGCATGCCCTGCAGGCCCAGGAAGTGCTGCGGGAAGAAGATGATGTTGGCGCCGACGAAGAACACCCAGAAATGGATACGCGCCAGGGTCTCGTTGTACTTCACGCCGAAGATCTTCTCGAACCAATAGAAGAAGCCGGTGAAGATGCTGAACACGGCGCCCAGCGACAGCACGTAATGGAAGTGGGCCACGACATAGTAGGTGTCGTGGACCGACTGATCGAGGGCCGCGCTGGCGACCACCACCCCCGTCACCCCGCCGACGGTGAAGACGAAGATGAAGCCCATGGCCCAGAGCATTGGAGCCTTGAAGTCCACCGAACCGCCCCACATCGTGGCGATCCAGGAGAACACCTTGATGCCCGTCGGAACCGCGATGACCATCGAGGCGACCGAGAAATAGGCGGTGAGCGCGAGGCTCATGCCCACGGTGAACATGTGGTGCGCCCAGACCACCGAACCCAGGACGCCGATCGACAGCATGGCGGCGACCATGCCCATGTAGCCGAACACCGGCTTCTTCGAGAACGTGGCCACCACCTGGCTGATGATGCCGAAACCCGGCAGGATCATGATGTAGACCTCGGGGTGGCCGAAGAACCAGAACAGGTGCTGGTACATGACCGGGTCTCCCCCGCCCGCGGCGTCGAAGAAGTGGGTGTGGAAGTTCCGGTCGGTGAGCAGCATGGTGATCGCGCCGGCCAGGACCGGCAGGGTGAGCAGCAGCATGAAGGCTGTGATCAGCACCGACCAGGCGAAGAGCGGCATGCGCATCAAGGTCATGCCGGGCGCGCGCATGTTGAAGATGGTGGTGATGAAATTGATGGCCCCCAGCACGGATGACGCGCCGGCAAGGTGAATCGAGAGAATCACCAGGTCCACGGACGGTCCGGTGTGGCCG
>DASUIJ010000241.1:0-4673 GCA_036279815.1 Phenylobacterium sp.
GGGCAAGGCCACCTCGCCGCGGCCGCGCAGGGCGTCGAGCGTACGCTCGCCCAGGGCGACGTCGTGGGTTCCGGGGGGGCCGCGGGTGGCGAACAGCGGATGGACCTCGGCCGCCAGGCGGGCGCGTTCGGCGCGGGTCAGATAGAGGTCGTCGAGCGACAGGGCGGCGACCGTCAGGCCCCTCGCCTCCAGCAGCCGTTTGACCACCGCCGTCAGGGTCGACTTGCCGCTGGCCTGGGTTCCGCAGATTCCGACCGTGAAGCCCGGCTTGCCAACCTGGGCGGCGATGCGTTCGGCAAGGGGTTCGCAGACGGCCCGCGCCGTCTCGGCGAAGGCTTCCGGCAGGCGTTCGCGCGCCATGAAGGCTGAAAGCCAGTCGTCCAAGGCGTTCTCTCGAGCAACCCCGGACGTCTTAGACTAGTTGACGGCGGATTCCACCTTGGCGGCGGCGTCGGTGATCACGCGGATCAGGGCGGCCTGGGCGTTGCCGAAGATGGTCACCAGGGCGAGGCTGAGCACGCCGATCAGGATTCCGTATTCCACGGCCGTGGCGCCGCTCTCGTCGGCGAGGAACCGCTTCAGATCAAATCGCGCAGCCAGGCGACGAGCGGGGCGTCCGCGGGCGGCATCGGATAGTCGCCGAGTCTCGAGGGTTTCACCCATGCCAGTCCTGCGTGCTCTTTGGCCGTCACCACACCGTCCCATCGACGGCACAGGTAAAGTGGCATGACGAGGTGAAAGGATTCATAATTGTGACTGGAAAAAACGAACGGGGCCAGGCAGGCCTCGGTCACGGTGATCCCGAGTTCCTCCTGAAGTTCCCGGATCAGGCACGATTCCGGGGTCTCTCCGGCCTCCACCTTTCCGCCCGGAAACTCCCACAGGCCGGCCATCTGCTTTCCCTCCGGGCGCTGGGCGATGAGCACGCGGCCGTCGATGTCGATCAGGGCGGCGGCGGCGACGAGCAGCATGGGCTTGGGATCAGGCATGAGCGTCAATCGCGGGGCGCGCGGCAAATTGCAACCTCCGGAACGGGCGGCGACGGCGCGCCGGCCCCGGCCATCTCCGAGCCCGTGACTTGACATTAACGCGGTAAACCGTCATCTCCACGCTGCGCTGCAACATCTGCGGCGCTATCGGCGCTCCAGTCGCGTGATGGTTCCTGATGCGGATCCAGCCTGTCGAGCGCCCTGAAGAGATCTCATAGATCGCCCGCAACGCGGGGGCTTTCCACAAATGACCGGCGCTCTCCGCGACCCTCGTGACCCACGAGAGGCCGCGCTCGGCGCATATGTGAAAGATACACCAGTTTTGACCCAGTTTACCGACCTCGGCCTCGACAAGTCCTTGCTCAAGGCGCTGGCCGACGAAGGCTACACCACGCCCACCCCGATCCAGGCCCAGGCCATTCCGGGCGTCATGGGCGGCCGCGACCTGCTGGGCATCGCCCAGACCGGCACCGGCAAGACCGCCGCCTTCGCACTTCCCATCCTCCACCGCCTCGCCGCCGACCGTAAGCCCGCGCCCCGCCGCGGCTGCCGCGTGCTGGTGCTCTCCCCCACCCGCGAACTCGCCACCCAGATCGGCGAGAGCTTCAAGACCTACGGCAAGCACCTCGGCGTCAGCGTCGCGGTGGTGTTCGGCGGCGTGAAGTACGGCGGCCAGATGCGCGCCCTGGCGGGCGGCGTCGACGTCCTCGTGGCCACGCCCGGCCGCCTGATCGACCACCTCGGCGAGAAGACCATCACGCTCCAGGGCGTGGAGATCTTCGTCCTCGACGAGGCCGACCAGATGCTGGACATGGGCTTCATCCTGCCCATCCGCCGGATCGTGAAGTACCTGCCCAAGGAGCGGCAGAACCTGTTCTTCTCGGCCACCATGCCCACCGAAATCGGCAAGCTGGCCGGCGAACTGCTGAACCCCAACCCGATCAAGGTCGCCGTGGCGCCCCAGGCGACCACGGTCGAGAAGGTGAACCAGAAGGTCATCTTCGTGGAGAGCGCCCGCAAGCGCGCCCTGCTGGCCGAACTGTTCGCCGAGAAGGACTTCAAGCGCGTCATCGTCTTCACCCGCACCAAGCGCGGCGCGGACCGGGTCGCCAAGTCGCTGGAACAGGCCGGCGTCGACGCCGCCTCGATCCACGGCGACAAGAGCCAGGGCCAGCGCGAGCGGGCGCTGGCGTCGTTCAAGGCCGGTGAAGTCCGCGCCCTGGTGGCCACCGACATCGCCGCCCGCGGCATCGACATCGACGCGGTCAGCCACGTGGTGCAGTACGAACTGCCCAACGTGCCGGAAAGCTACGTCCACCGGATCGGGCGCACCGCCCGCGCCGGGGCCGGCGGCTCGGCCGTGGCGTTCTGCGGCGAGGAAGAGCGCAACCTGCTGCGCGACATCCAGAAGGTCACCCGCCAGACCATCCCGGCCGAGGATCGCCGCGGCGACCGCGGCCTGATGGTCATGACCCAGGCCCTGCCGGCCGAGACCTCCGACCGGGGCGAGCGGGGCGGCGAACGCAACGCCTCCCAGCGTCGCGGCGGCCATGCCGACCGCAAGCCGGAAGGCCGCAGCGACCTGCCCGGCGGCCTGCGCAAGCAGCGTAACCGCCCGGCGCGCGCCGCCGGCGGCGGCAACGGCGGCGGACGCGGAGCGCCCCAGGGCGGTCGCCCGCCCGCCGGCGCCGCCTCGACCACCCCCATCGACCAGAACCAGTTCAAGGGTCCCAAGCGCCAGGGCGGCCAGCCCGAAAAGCGCTGGAGCCCGGTCGACTAGTCAGCCGACCCGAAGACCAAGACACTGCAGCAGCCCGCCGGACCTCGTTCGGCGGGTTGTTCTTTTCCGCGAAGGCTGCGGAGCGGCGCGGGCCTCTAGGACCGGTAGTCGCCGTTGATCGCCACGTACTGCTTGGTGAGGTCGCAGGTCCAGATGGTGGCGGAGCCGCGGCCGACGCCCACGTCGACGCTGACCTCCAGCTCCTGGTTCTTCATGTAGGCGCTCATCTTGGCCTCGTCGTAGGTGGGCGAGATGAGGCCGTCCTGGGCGGCGACCAGGGGGCCGAACTGGACCTTCACCCGATCCCGGTCGATGGGCTCGTCGGCGCGGCCCACGGCCATGACGATGCGGCCCCAGTTGGCGTCCTCGCCAGCGAAGGCGGTCTTGACCAGCGGGCTCTCGGCGATGGTGCGCGCGATCTTGCGCGCCGAGGCCGGGGTCTCGGCGCCGGTGACGGTGATCTTGACGAACTTGGAGGCGCCCTCGCCGTCGCGGACCAGCTGCAGGGCGAGGTCGAGCAGGACGGCCTCCAGCTTCTCGCGGAAGTCGGCCAGCCGGCGGTCGCCCGCCCGGCTGATGCGCGGCGCGCCGGACTGGCCGGTGGCGAACAGCAGCAGGGTGTCGTTGGTGGAGCGGTCGCCGTCCACGGTCACGCAGTTGAAGGTGGAGCGGGTGTAGAGGCTGACCAGGGTCTGCAGCGCGGCGGGCGCGATGTCGGCGTCGGTGGCCACGAAGGCCAGCATGGTCGCCATGTCGGGCGCGATCATGCCCGAGCCCTTGCAGATGCCCGCGATCTTGACCTTCCGCCCGTCGATCTGCGCCTCGGCGTAGGCCCCCTTGGGGAAGGTGTCGGTGGTGCAGATGGCCCGGGCGGCGGTCGCCCAGGCGTCGTCGGCCAGGCGGCTTTCGATCTCCGGCAGGCGCTGGACGATCTTGCCGTCGTCCAGCAGCACCCCGATCACCCCGGTGGAGGCCACCATCACGTCGCGCTGGCGGCAGTCGAAGCGCTTGGCCACCGCCGAGGCCACCCGGCGCACCGCGTCGGCGCCGGGCTTTCCCGTGAAGGAATTGGCGCATCCGGCGTTGACCACCAGGGCGCGGACATCGGCGCCCTTGGAGACCTCCAGGTGCTTCTTGCACCAGTCGACCGGCGCGGAGCCGATCCCGTGGCGGGTGAAGACGCCGCCGACGCTGGTCCCGCGGGCGAAGCGCATGACCAGCAGGTCCTCCCGGTCGTGCTTGTAGAAACCGGCCCGGGCGGTGGCGATCTCCACGCCCGCGATCGGCGGGATCTTCGGGAAGGGCACGGCCAGCGGCGAGACCGGCAGGCCGCCCTTGGCCGGCTTGGGGGACGACGGCGTCTCGGCCGCCGGCTCCTCGGAAAACTGCCGCGACTGCTTGTCGGCGCGCTTGAGCGCCGCGCGCTTGAGAGCCGAGGCCAGCGGGTCGAGCGCCCGCTCCAGGGTGTGGCCGACCACCTCGACCGGCTTGGAGGCGACCTCGAGGGCGAGGCCGGCGGGCGTCCTGGACCTGGCCTTGGCCGGAGCCTTCTCGGCGGTCGCGGCCGAGGCTTTCGCGGGCTTGGGGGTGGGGGCTTTGGTCACGGCTTCACCGCCTTGGACGGGGGTTGCGGGGCGGGCGTCGGGGGCGGCGTGACGGCGGGAGCGCTGGCGGGCTCCTTGGGCTGGCCGGGGACGTCCTGCGGCGGCTTGATGAGGGTCTGGACCTTGGAGCGGCCGCGCAGCTTCTCCAGAAGGTCGCGGACCTGGTCATAGGTCAGGAAGCGCACGATCTGCGGCCGCGCCGCCTCCAGGGTGATGGGCTGCTCCAGCCGGCGGTCCTCGACCTTCACCAGCGCCCAGCCGCCGTCGATCTGGAACGGCCCCACCACCTGGCCGACCTTG
>DASUIJ010000242.1:0-5618 GCA_036279815.1 Phenylobacterium sp.
CGAAGCGAAAATCTGGGTCTGGTTGAGGCTGACCTTGTAGGGGACCGTGGAGGCGATCTTGCGCGGATCGTTGAGCGCCGGATTGACGCAGCCGGCCGGCGAAGCGTTGACCACGTTGGTGGCCTGACCGCTACAGCCGAACCCGGGGTTCAGCACCAGCGCGGCGTTGGCGTATTCGTAGGTCGGATAGGGCGCGGGCGTCCAGGTCTGGCGCGACCCCGGGCCGCCGCCGCCGTTGTCCCAGTGGAGGACCGACAGCTTCACCCAGCCTTCGAACTTGTCGTTGAACTGGAACTTGAGCTGGCCCTCGACGATCGAGGTGTCGATGACATTGCCTTCGTCCGGCTGGCCCGGGACGATGTTGTCGATCCAGCCCTCGGTCTGGCGTTCCTTGTTGGCCACCAGGCGGAAGGTCACGCCGTCGATGGCCGTGGGGCCGGAGACCGCGGCCTCGAGGACCGCGTGGTTGTAGTTACCGTAGTTGGCGCGCACCTCGGCGTACCAGTCCTCGGTCGGGCGCTTGGACAGCACATTGATCGCGCCGCCGATCGAGTTGCGGCCGTAGAGCGTGCCCTGCGGGCCGCGCAGCACTTCCGTCCGATCGACGAACAGCGGCGTCTTGCCGGCTTCGACCGTGGAGGAGGTGTAGATGCCGTCCGAATAGATCGCGACCGCGCCGTCGGCGGCGTGGACGTTGGTCAGGCGGCCGACGCCGCGCAGGCTGATCCGGTCGAGCTGGCTGGAATATTGAAGGCCCGGTGTGAAGTTCGTGATGTCGGCGACCGTATTGATCCCGATCAGATCGCGCTTTTCTGACGTGAACGCCGAAACTGCGACTGGAACATCTTGCAGGCTTTGCTCACGCTTTTCAGCGGTAATCACCAGTTCTTCAATTGTCGTTGAACTGGGACTTTGCGCGTGTGCAGCACCCGCAAAGATTGCGGCGACCAGCGACGTGGTCGCCAAGAGTTGAACTCTTTGACGCATTAAATGCCTCCCCCTTACCCGGCTCGTTGGCCGACGCGAATACCGCGTTTTTTTTGAGACTGTGCCGGACCTGCCCCCCCGTCAAGCGGCGATATTACCGCCAAGTAATGTCCGCGCGGCCAACGCCCGGAGGAAAAGGCGGCTGCGTCAAAACTGGAATTCGAATTTGCGGTTTGCCCGAAACGCCGGGCTGCATAGTCTTCCCCGGCGCGCGACACGAGGATTGCGCGCCCGAGGGAGCGTGAAATGGATCGACTGAAGGGCAAGATCGCCGTCGTCACGGGAGGCTGTTCCGGCATCGGCCTGGCCACGGTCGAGCGGTTCGTGGGCGAGGGCGCGCGCGTCCTGGTGGGCGATATCGACGACGCCGCGGGCCAGGCGCTGGGCGCGCGCTTCGACGGTCAGGTCGCCTATCGCCATTGCGACGTCATGGAGGAGAGCCAGATCGAGGCCCTGATGGCCGCCGCGGTCGAGGTCTTCGGCGGGCTCGACATCCTGTTCAACAACGCCGGCGCCGGCGGCTCGCCCAACCGGCTCGAGGACATGACCGGCGAGGCCTGGGACAGGAGCCAGGCGCTGCTGCTGCGCTCCGTGGCCCTGGGGATGCGCTACGCTTTGCCGCACATGAAGGCCCGCGGCGGCGGCGCGATCGTCAACACCGCCTCCATCGCCGGCATGCAGGCCGGGGCCGGGCCGATCGCCTATTCCGTGGCCAAGGCCGGGGTGATCCACCTGACCCGGGTGGCCGCCGCCGAGGTCGCCCGCGACGGGGTAAGGGTCAACGCCATCTGCCCGGGCCTGATCCTGACCAACATCTTCACCCCGTCGGAGACCACGCCGACGGGCCTGGCGACCATGATCAAGCAGGGCATGGCCCAGACCGCCCCCGACGCCCAGCCGATCGCCAAGCCCGGCCTGCCCGCCGACATCGCCAACGCCGCCCTGTTCTTCGCCTCCGACGAAAGCGCCTTCGTCACCGGCGTCCACATGCTGGTGGACGGCGGCATGTTCGTCGGCCCGCGCAATTCCTGGGATCCCGAACTGCGCGCCGAGCGGATGCGGATGATGGAGGCCCGCCGCGCGGCGTTCGAGGCGGCCGAGGCCGAGGACGCGCAGACCGGCTGAGGCCGGGCGCGACGTCCTGGACCCGGGTCAGCCCGCGATCAGGACGATCTTGCCCACATGGGCGCCGGCCTCGAGATAGGCGTGCGCCGCGCCGGCCTGGGCCAGCGGGAAGGTCTTGTCGATCCGAGGCCTGACCTTGCCCGCGGCGATCCAGGGCCAGACGGTAGCCTCGACCGCGGCGGCCAGCCGGGCCTTCTCGTCGGCGTCGCGCGGCCGCAGGGTCGAGCCGGTGACCACCGCGCGCTTCTGCATGAGCCGGAAGATCTGCAGGCTGACCTCGCCGCCGCCCTGGGCGGCGATGAAGACGATGCGGCCGCCGGTCTTCAGGGCGTCGAGGTCCTTGGTGAAATAGTCGCCGCCGACCATGTCCAGCACCACGTCGCAGCCCCCTTCCCGTTTGGCGACCTCGGCGAAGTCCTCGGCCGTGGCGTCCACCGCCACGTCCGCCCCCAGCTCCAGGGCCTGGGCGGCCTTGTCCGCGCCCCGCGCCGTGGCGATCACCCTGGCGCCCGCCGCCTTGGCCATCTGGATCGCCGTCGTCCCGATCCCGGACGTGGCGCCGTGGACCAGCAGGGTCTCGCCGGCCTTCAGCCCGCCGTGCTCGAACACGTTGGCGAACACCGTGAACACCGTCTCCGGCAGGGCGGCGGCCTCCACCGCCGAAAGGCCCTTGGGCAGGGGCAGGGCGTGGCGCGCGTCCACGGCCGCGTACTCGGCGTAGCCGCCCCCGCCCAGCAGCGCGCAGACCCGGTCGCCGGCCTTCCAGCGTCCCGCGCCCTGAACCACCTCGCCGGCCACTTCCAGGCCCATGGTGTCGGGCGCGCCGGGCGGCGGCGGATAGCCGCCCATGCGCTGCAGGATGTCGGGCCGGTTGATGCCGGCGGCCTCGACGCGGATCAGGATCTGACCCGGTCCCGGCGCGGGCCTGGGGATCGTCACGGCCTTCATGGCCTCGGCAGGGCCGCGCCCGCCCTCCACGGCGATGGCCGTCATGGTGTCCTGGCTCATGGGGTTTGACCCTCCTGCTCTTGCGCGCGGTTTCCTGTGGGGGTGAGATAGGCGCAAGTCGAGCAACCGGGAAGGGAGCCTGAGCCATGGACGAACCGGCGGAGGTGCGGGTGGGCCGAGGACAGCGCCTGGCGGAGGCCGTGAAGGAGGATCTTGACCTCTATGCGGTCGGCGAGCTCGAGGAGCGGATCGAGCTGCTGAAGGGCGAGATCGCCCGCTGCGAGGCCCAGATCGGCCGCAAGCGAGCGGGCCTGGCTGCGGCGGATGCGCTGTTCGGCGCCAAGCCAGGTCAGGGTTAATTGTTTATTGGTGGGCCGCTCGTCACTTAGGGGCGGCCTTGGCACGGCGGTTGCAGCACGACGCCTCGAACCAGGGCGCCTGTGCGCGGACGAATTCGGGAACCAGTGAAAAATGAGCGACGCGCCGACCACCACCCGCCGGGCCGATGTGATCCAGGACTTTGCTCGTTCCGAGCTGTTCGACCGCACCTTCCAGGAAGGCATGGACCTCGTCGAGGAAACCGCCGGCTACCTGGACGGCTCCGGCCGCCAGGAATCCAAGCTGCTGTCGCGCAACGCCGCCCTGGCCTACGCCGCCGAGAGCATGCGCCTGACCACCCGCCTGATGCAGGTGGCCTCGTGGCTGCTGGTCCAGCGGGCTGTGCGCGAAGGCGACATGCCGCCCGAGAACGCCTGCGACGAGCGTTACCGCCTGGGGGGCGAAGCCGTCTCCCGCGCCGGCGAGACCCCGGAAGACCTGCCCGGCGGCCTCACCCACCTGCTGGAGCGTTCCGAGCGCCTCTATGAGCGCGTGCGGCACCTGGACCGGCGGATGTACGTCGAGGCCGACGAGCTGGAGGCTCCGAATCCGGTGGCGAGCCAGCTGGACCGCCTGCGGACCGCGTTCGGAGGCTAGCCCGGGGCGCGAGCCCGCGGTTTGATTTCGGATCCTAGGCGCGTATTGACCTGGGCGATGAGCAGCCCGGCCGATCGATCCACCCACAGCGCCACCCGCACGGCGGCTGCATGACGCTGGTCGTGACAGGCGGTACGAAGGGCATCGGCCTGGCGATCGCGAGCGCCCTGGCGCGACCCGGCGATCCGCTCCTGCTGGCCTATCGCTCCGATGACGCATCCGCCGCGGCCGCGCAGGAAAAGCTCGCCGCCTCCGGAGCCCTGGTCAGGACAGTTCGCGCCGACGTGGGTCAGATCGAAGGCGCCGCCCAGGTGATGGACGCCGCCGCCGCGATGGGTGGGGGCGGGCCGCTGCACCTGGTCCACAGCGCGGCGATGATCTACCCGACCACCCTCCTGGACGCGGACCTGGCCAGGTTCACCCAGGCGATCCAGGTGAACGGCCTGTCGCTGCTCTACCTGGTCCAGAAGGCCCTGCCGCTGCTCGACCGCGGCAGCAGCATCGTTTTCATTTCCAGCGCCGGCGCCCGCGTTCCGCAGCCCAACTATGCGGCGCTCGGAGCCGGCAAGGCCCTGGCCGAGAGCCTGGTGCGCTATCTGGTGGCCGAGCTCGCGCCGCGGGGCGTACGGATCAACGCCGTGGCCCCGGGCCTCGTGGACACCAGCTCCGTCGCGGGCATGGTGGGGGGCGAAGAGGCGGCGGCGAGGGTGCTGGAACGCGCGGCGCGCACCAATCCCTCGGGACGCCTCGGCCGCGATCGCGACTACGCCGCCGTGGTCGAGTTCCTCCTCAGTCCGGCGTCGGAATTCGTGCAGGGCCAGGTGATCCACGCCAATGGCGGAGCCTACGTTCCCGCCTGACGGCGCCCGACGCGTCACGACCTTTCCGCCTTGCTTGCTGCTTCCGAGGACCTCCGCCCATGCTCTCCGCCCGCCAGATCCATCTCGTCCGCCGCCCGCGCGGCAAGCCGGTGGCGGAGGACTTCGCCCTGGTGGAGGCGCCCGTGGCCGACGCCGCGGAGGGGGAGATCCAGGTGACGGCGCTCCTGATGTCCGTCGATCCCTACATGCGCCCCCGGCTCGACGCCGATCAGGCCCTCGATGCGCCCCTGCTGGGGGGCGGCATCGGCCGGGTGACGCAGTCGAGGAACCCGAAGTTCCGGGAGGGCGACCTCGTTCGCCACAGCGCCGGCTTCCGCGAGACCTTCGTCTCCGACGGCCGCGGCGTGTCGGTGCTGCGGCCCGACCCCGAGCTGCCGCTGACCGTCTATATGCACGCCCTGGGCGGCACGGGCGTCACCGCCTATGGCGGCCTCCTGGGCACGGGAGCCCTGCAGGACGGCGAGCAGGTCTTCGTCTCCACCGCAGCGGGCGCGGTGGGGTCCGTGGCCGCCCAGATCGCCAAGCTCAAAGGCTGCTATGTGGTGGGGTCCACGGGCTCCGACGACAAGGCCGCCTGGCTGCGCGACGAGGTCGGGCTGGACGCCGTCATCAACTACAAGACCCAGGATCTCGCCGAGGCCCTGAAGGATGCCACGCCCCGGGGCGTGGACGTCTATTTCGAGAATGTCGGCGGCGCCCCTC
>DASUIJ010000243.1:0-3012 GCA_036279815.1 Phenylobacterium sp.
GGTCCCGGGCGTCGCGATCTGGGTCCTCAGGAGCGGCACCTCCTGGACGAAGCCGCCCTTCTCGCCGGCGGGCTCCAGGCCCAGGGCCCGGAACTGGGCGACCAGATAGTCCACCGTCTTCTGCTCGCCCAGCGAGCCCGGCGCGCGGCCCTGGAACTCGTCCGAGGCCATCGTCCTGACGATCTGCGACAGCCTGGCCGGGTCGGCCGCCGCCAGGGCCTGGCTGGAAAGGCCTGCGAGCGCGAGCGCGAGGACGGCGGCTTTGGGCATGATCGATCTCCGGGACTGAGCCCGGGACCCTATGGCCGCCGCCGGTCGGTCACAAGCTGGCCAGCTCCTCCTCGACCTGGCCCAGGCGCTCCTTGCCGAAGAACATCTCGTCGCCCACGAAGAAGGTGGGGATGCCGAAGGCGCCGCGCTCCGCGGCCTGTTCGGTGTTCGCCATCAGCTCGGCCTTGACCTCGGGGTCCTGGGTGGCCTCAAGGATCGCCCCGGCGTCGAGACCGGCGGCGGTCAGGACCTGGGCGACCACGGCCGGGTCGTCCATCTTCAGGCCGTCCTCCCACATCGCCTTCAGCACCGCCTCCAGGTAGGGGGCGCCGACCCCCATCCTGCGGGCGGCGATCAGGCCGCGCATGATCAGCAGGGTGTTGACCGGGAAGTTCGGGTTGAACCGATAGGCGGTCAGGCCGTGCTTCTCGACGAAGCGCCGGGTCTCCAGGGACTCATAGGCGAGCTTGCCCTTGATCCCGCCGAAGGCCTGGTTGGGCGCCTGGTTGCCGGTGATCTTGAAGATGCCGCCCAGCAGGCAGGGGATCAGGTTCACCCGCGCCCCCGTGCGCTCGAGGAGGCCGGGCAGGACCTTCCAGGACAGGTAGCCGTTGGGGCTGCCGAAGTCGAAGATGAAGTCGAGGGTGCGGGCCACTGGGTTTCTCCCTACCAGCTCTCGGACCACGGGCGCAGGTCGAGCTCGTGGGTCCAGGCGGAGCGCTGTTGATTGGTCAGCCAGACGTAGTTGGCGGCGATCGCCTCGGGCTTGAGGATCGCGTCCCTGGCGAGCAGGTCCTCGACGTCGGCCCGGTTGGCGCGGGTGAAGGTCCCGTCGATGGCGCCGTCGACGATGACGTGGGCGACGTGGATCCCCTTGGGGCCCAGTTCCCGGGCCAGGCTCTGGGCCAGGGCGCGCAGGCCGGCCTTGGCGGCGGCGAAGGCGGAGAAGCCTTCCCGGCCGCGGACCGAGGCGGTGGCGCCGGTGAACAGGATCGTCCCGCGCCCCCGGGGCGTCATCACCCGGGCCGCCTCGCGGCCGGCGAGGAAGCCGGCGAAGCAGGCCATCTCCCAGACCTTGGTGAAGACCCGCGCCGTGGTCTCGACCACCGGGAAGCGGACGTTCGCGCCGATGTTGAAGACCACCACCTCCAGCGGGCCGACCTCGGCCTCGATGCGGTCGAAGAGGGCCACCGTCTCCTCCTCGGAGCGGGCGTCGCAGCCGAAGGCGTGGACCGCCCCGCCCTCGGCGCGGATCTCTCCGGCCAGAGCTTCGAGCTGGTCGAGGTTGCGGGCGCGGCGGGTGATGCAGACGGCGTAGCCCTCGGCGGCGAAGGCCTTGGCGATGGCGCCGCCGACGCCCTCGCCGACGCCGACGACCAGGCAGGCGCCTTTGGGCGGTTTGGGGAGAGGATCGGGCATGTTTCCGCCTTAGTTCAGATTATGGACGGACCATCGTATTGAATCTGGACGTAGTCAATGGGACAATAAGGGCGAACGGAAGGACCACCCGGATGAAATGGGAAGAGCTGGCGAAGGAGCCCTGCTCGGCGGCGCGCAGCCTGGCGGTGATCGGCGACCGCTGGACCCTGCTGATCCTGCGCGACTGCTTCCTGGGCGTGAGGCGGTTCGAGGCCTTCCAGGCCCGCCTGGGCATCTCGCGCACCATCATCGCCGAGCGGCTGAAGCTCCTGGTGGACGAAGGCGTGCTGGCCAAGGTCGCCTACCAGGACCGCCCCGTGCGCCACGAATACCGGCTGACCGAGAAGGGCCTGGCCCTGCACCCGGTGATCATGGCCATCGTCCACTGGGGCGACCGCTTCTACGCGGGCGAGGCCGGCCCGCCGCTGATCCACCGCCACAGGACCTGCGGCCACGACTTCCATCCGGTCATGACCTGCTCGGCGTGCGGCGAGGCGCTCGGCGCCCGCGACGTGGAGACCCGGCCCGGATCCGGCGCGCGGACCGCCGGCTAGTTGCGGCGGAACCGACGACCTTGCCAGGTAAGGGCGACAATGCGCCCGCCCCGGGCGCGCTCGAACTTCACCGGCTGCGGCGCGTCGAGGGGACCCGAATCCGTCGCAAAAAGATCCGGAGCCGCGGGAATCCAGGCCTGTTCGAGTTCGCCGAGCCGCGCCACCAGCCGTGAGCCGTCGCGGCTGACAAGGAATCCGGCGGCGTCATCGGCCGAGGTGAAGGTTCCGGCGAATGCGTCGAGCGCCGCCGCGTCGGGACTCCAGGCCCAACCCTTCCAGCGGTCCGAATTGCGGGCCGCCGTGGCGGCCTGGCGCCGGGCCTCCACCAGCTTGGCCACCCGCGACCCATAGTCGGCTCTGAACGCTTCGGCGTCCGGGGGGCTGAAGTCGGAATCCGCGAGGGACGCGTAGAAGATTCCGGTCAGGGCGCCGCCCAGCCAGCCGGTCATGCTGTCGCTGTTGGAGAGGACGGCGATCCCCGTTCCGAACGCGTCCGAGAACGACATCCAGGACCGCACGCCGGTATAGGACCCGCCATGGAGGAAGACCTGCCGCCCGGCGAACGTGCACAGATTCCAGCCGAAGGCGTATCCTGAGCAGGGCGCCCCCGCGGCCGGCTCCTGAAGGTCCGAGATCTTCACGTGGGCGGACCGCAGGCTCTGCGGATCGAGCGCGCCGCCTTCAAGCGTCAGTTGGGCGGTCAACCAGCGCGCCATGTCGGCCGGGGACGTGACCAGTCCGCCGGCGGCGTTCATCAGGACATCGCTCT
>DASUIJ010000244.1:0-2082 GCA_036279815.1 Phenylobacterium sp.
CGCGCGCCACCGCGGCCGCCTCCGGATCGACCCGATCGAGATAGTCCAGCACCGCCAGGATCGAGGCCGAGAGGTTGTAGAGATCCAGGCCATAGAAGCCGGCGCGCTGCTCCGCCGGCCGCTGGAGATTCCAGTTCCGCAACCCCTCGATGAACGCTTCCACCTCGGTGTTGCGCCACATCCAGGTTGGAAACCGCCGGAAGGGCGGCTCGGCATGACGCGGGGCCGGGCGGTCGCGAACGTAGCGGTCAAGGCTCGCCGCGTCCGGCCAGTCCGCCTCCGCGGCCACGATCTGGAAGCCGTGCCGCTCGATGAGCCGCCGGGTGATCGCCGATCGGGCGCGGTAGAATTCGCTGGTCCCATGGCTCGCCTCGCCCAGCAGCACGACGCGCGCCTGCGCGAAACGATCGAACATTTCGCCGAACGCCGGATCGTCCAAGGGCGGCAGGGGTTCGGCCGCCTCGCCGATCAGTTGAGGGATCGACCGCTCGGATGTCGGCCGGAAGCTCCGCTCCTCCGCCGGCCGCGGCTGGCCCGCGTTCCAGCCGTGCGCCCCGATCAGCGGCACGAAAGTCACGCCGCCCAGATCCTCTTCCTCGAAATGGGTGGCGCTGGTGCGAACCACCTTCACCAGCCTTTGCTGACCTTGCTTGTCACCGACCGGTATGACCAGCCGGCCGCCGATCTCGAGCTGTTCCTTCAGCGGCTGCGGGACGGCCGGGCCGCCGGCGGCGACCAGGATCGCGTCGAAGGGCGCGGCCTCCGGCCAGCCATGGGTTCCGTCGCCGGCCAGCAGCTCGACATTGTCGAACCCCAGTCGCGCCAGCCGCTTCCTGGCGGCGTCCGCCAGCCGCTCGTGCCGTTCGATGGCGAAGACCCTGCCGGCGATGCGGCTGATGACGGCCGCGGCGTAGCCGGAGCCCGCGCCGACCTCGAGAACCCTGTCGCCCGCCCGCAGCTGGGCCGCCTCGATCATCAAGGCCACGATATAGGGCTGGGATATCGTCTGCCCCTCATCGATGGGCAGCGGTGAATCCTCGTAGGCGAATTCCTGAAGGCGCTCGGGCACGAAGGCCTCGCGCGGCACCAGGCCCATCGCCTCCAACACCTTCGCGCTCGCTATTCCCCGGCCCGCCAGCTGCCGCTGCACCATCGTCGCGCGGGCGTGCCCCATGTCCAGCATCTGCCGACCCTCCAGGTTCGCAAAGCGAACCGCGAGCCGTGCGGACCTGTTCCCTCGGCGTCGTTGATCTTCTTGGACCTCGCCGCCCCTCCTGCGGGCCGCCGGCGCCCAGACACCCTGGCGTCAGGCGGGAAGGGCCTTCCGAGGTCCCTCGACGCCTAGGCCTGGGCGGCGATGAGCGCGTCGTCGATCTCGTCGGCGCGGCGGGCGGCGGGGCGCTGCAGGTGGCGCTCCGCATAGGTCTCGAACGCCGGGCGCTTTTCGATCGTGCCGAAATTCATTCCCCAGGACAGGTGGGAGGCCAGGTAGAGGTCGGCGGCCGTGAAGCCGTCTCCCACCAGATAGGGGCGGTCCTTGACCGCTCCCTCGACCGTCTCCAGCACATCCTCGATGCAGCCGAAGCCCAGCGAGCGGCGCTGATCGACCGTCGGTTCGAGGTTCACCACCTTGGCGCCGACAGCCTGCTCGATCGGGCCGGCCCCGAAAAACAGCCAGCGATAATAGGGGCCGCGCAGCGGGCTGTGCGCCGGGGGCGCGAGACCAGCCTGCGGGAACGCGTCGGCCAGGTAGGCGCAGATGGCGGCGCATTCGGTGACGATCACCCCGTCATGGACGATGGCCGGCACCTTGCCCATCGGATTGATGGCCAGGTAGTCGGCGCCCTTCGTCTCTCCGGTTTCCCAGCGCAGGACCCTGGTCTCGTAGGGCTGACCAACTTCCTCGAGCATCCAGCGGATGATGCGGCCGCGCGACATGGGGTTGGTGTAGAAAACGAGGTCGGACATGGTCGGCTCCAGTTGATGGCGGCAAACTATCCCAACGCTGCTGACAGCGGTTTGGCAGCAGCCGTCACCAACTGATCCCCTCCGCCCCAAGACCGGCCCGCCCCCTCGCCCCTC
>DASUIJ010000245.1:0-13268 GCA_036279815.1 Phenylobacterium sp.
CCTGGACCAGCGGGCCCGCACGATCCTGAAGGTCTCCTCCGAAATCGTCCGCCAGCAGGACGCCTTCCTCGCCTACGGCGTCGAACACCTGCGCCCGCTGAACCTGAAGACCGTCGCCGACGCCATCGGCATGCACGAGTCCACCGTCAGCCGGGTGACCTCCAACAAGTACATCGCCACGCCGCGCGGCATGTTCGAGCTGAAGTTCTTCTTCACCTCGGCGATCCAGGCCACCGAGGGCGGCGAGGCCCACTCCGCCGAGAGCGTCCGCCACCGCATCCGCCAGCTGATCGACGCCGAGAAGTCGGAGGCCGAGGTGCATTCCGACGACCGGATCGTCGAGATCCTGAAGGAGACCGGCGTGGATATCGCCCGGCGCACCGTGGCCAAGTACCGCGAGGCCATGCGCATTCCCTCGTCCGTCGAACGCCGGCGGATGCTGAAGGAAGCCTGCTGACGGGCGCCGGCAGGGCGCGGTCTCAGACGTAGGGCGCCGCCAACCCCTCGACATCGAAAGTCTCCTGCACCGCCGGCCGCGCCAGCACCCGCGCGGCATGGGCGCCCAGGGCGGGAACGTCGCGGGCGGGACTGGGCAGGGTGCGGCCCCAGCGGACCATCATCAGCAGGTAGAGATCCGCCGCCGAGAACCCGGACGGCAGCAGCCAGGGGCCGTCGCCGAGCTGGCCGGCGATCCGCTCGAAGGCGGACGCCAGCCTCGCGCCGACCGCTGTCTTGACCTGGTCGGCCTGGGCCGGGTCGACCACGAACTCGTGCGGATAGAACCAAGCGCGGAACTCCGCCTGGAGGGTGTTGGAGAGGTGGGCCATCCATTTGTAATAGTCCGCGCGCTCCGCCGAGCCGACGGCCGGCGCCAAGCCGGCCTCGGGATGGGCGTCGGTCAGGTGGAGGCCGATGGCGGCCGTCTCGTAGATCGCCCGGCCGTCGCTCACCAGCACCGGGATCTTGCCGTTGGGATTGAGCTTCAGATAGTCGGGGCTCGTCTGGGCGTCGTTGTCGCGGTCCACGAGCTTCAACTCGAAGGGACACCCCAGCTCCCGCAGCAGCATGTGCGGGAACAAGCTCGCATTGCCCGGATAGTAGTGCAGTCGGTGCATGTTCAGACCGTGAGTTCGTAGAGATTCCAGCTCGTCTTGCGGGCCACCTGATCATAGAGGCCCCGGGCGCGGTAGTTGTCGTCGGCGGTGGTCCAGCGGACGATCCCCCACCCGCGCCGGCGGCCGACCTCGGCCACGTGGGCGATGAGCCTGCGGCCGATGGCCTGGCCGCGCACCTGCGGGTCCACGAACAGGTCGTCGAGATAGCCCATGTCCTCGCCCAGCGCGGGGCGGGGCTGGCGGCGGAAATGGGCCAGGCCCACCGGCTTGCCGTCGAGCAACGCCAGCACGCCCTCGACCTCGTGGGCCGGGTCGTTCAGCCAGGTCCAGACGGTCTCGGCGACCCGGTCGGTCAACTCGCGGCGATAGAAGGTGGAATAGCCGTCGAACAGCCGGCGCCAGTCGGCCTTCAGCTGAGTCACGGTGGGAATCTCGACGATCTCGAAGCTCATGGGTACGGCCCCTCTCTGCGGTCCCGCTAATGGGCCGCGGCCGGTCCGGCGGAAAGGGCCAGTTCGACCCGAACCGCCGGACCACTGACGACTAGCGAACCAGCGCCTCGGCGATCTGCACCGCGTTGAGCGCCGCGCCCTTCAGCAGCTGGTCGCCCACGACGAACAGGGTGAGCGTGCGGCCCGAAGGATCGGACAGGTCGGTGCGGATGCGGCCCGCCAGCACGTCGTCGCCGCCGGAGGCCTCGTTGGGCATGGGGAAATGGTTGGCCTGCCGATCGTCCACCACCCGGACCCCGGGAGCCCTGGCCAGCCAGTCCCGCGCCTCGTCCGGCGTGACCGGGCGTTCGAACTCCACCGTCAGGGCCATGGAGTGCGCCCGCAGCACCGGCACCCGCACGCAGGTGAAGGACAGCCGCATGTCCGGGGCCGACATGATCTTGCGGATCTCGGCCATCGCCTTCTGTTCTTCGCCGTTGTAGCCGCTGTCCGGTTCGACCTCGGCGTTGTGGCTGAACAGGTTGAAGGCGTAGGGATGCGGCAGGACCTTGGGCGCATAGGCCTCGCCCGCCAGATAGGCGGCGGTGGACTCTTCCAGCTCGACCATGGCGGCCGCGCCGGCGCCCGACGCGGACTGGTAGGTGGCCCCGATCACCCGGGTGATCGGGACGTGGGCGTGCAGGGGCTGCAGGGCCATGACCGCGATCGCCGCCACGCAGTTGGGATTGGCGACCACGGCCGGCCGATCGGCCAGGATCGCGCCGTTGACCTCGGGCACCACCAGGGGCGTCGCCTCGTCCATCCGGAAGGCCGAGGAATTGTCGACCACCAGGCAGCCATGGGCCTTCGCGATCGGAACGAATTCGCGGGAGACGCCGCTGCTGGACGCGAAAATGGCCACGTCGACGCCCGCGAAGCTGTCGGCCCCCAGGGCTTCCACCGTCACCGGTCGACCGCGGAAGGTCACCGTCTTGCCCGCCGAGCGCGGCGAGGCCAGGGGCTTCAGGCGGCCGACCGGGAAATCCCGGCGTTCCAGGCAGCCGATCACTTCCGCGCCCACGGCGCCGGTGGCCCCGATGACGGCGAGGGTCAGGGGGCGACGGGCCGCTGGTGCGGCGGGACGGGCTTCAAGGGTTTCGACAGACGACATGACGGGGCTCTCCGGTTTGGGAGCCGGTCGGGCGGGCGCTGTCAGGCTTTGAACATCGCGACCCCGTCCGAACCGGCGGGGTCTTTGAGGGATCTACGCGGCGTGACTGCGCGAACCCCCAAGCCCCGCGAGGCTGGTGGTTTTAATCGTGCGCATAATGGTCGCGAAACGCCGCATTCGCGCCCAATAGCCGAGTGCGCCCGGCGGCGCAACAGCAGGATCGGATCACGACTTCGCGCGTCGTGCGGCGGAGCTTGACACCGCCAGGCCACAGGCGCGTTGTCTTCCCATGCAAGTCTCGGTTTCCGGCAAGCATGTCGCCGTCGGGGAGGCCCTGCGTGAGCGGGTCACCGACGAAATCACCGGCTCCATCGGCAAGTACTTCGAACGTGGCGGAAACGCCGACGTCGTGGTCAGCCGGGACGGCCATTCCTTCAGGGTCGATTGCGCAGTGAAACTGGCCTCGGGCCAGGCGCTCCAAAGCCATGGGCTGGGCTCAGACGCCCACGGCGCCTTCGACGCAGCCCTGACCAAGATCGAGACCAGGATCCGGCGCTACAAACGCCGGCTCAAGAGCCACTCGGTCGCCGCCGGCGCGAAGAAGGCGGAGACCGCCTCCTATTTCGTGATCCGGGCTCTGGAGGGCGATGAGGAGGACACCTGGGACGAAGGCGATTCGTCGCAGTCAGGCCACGTTCCGTCCGCAATGGTCATTGCGGAAACGGAAAGGCCGGTTCGCAACATGACTGTTTCGATGGCCGTCATGGAGTTGGACTTGACGGAATCTCAAACAATCGTGTTTAGGAACGCCGCTCACGGCGGATTGTCCGTGGTCTATCGCCGTCCCGACGGGAATATCGGCTGGATCGACCCCGAACGAACGAAATCGCCGACCGGGAACGGAGCCCAGGCCTAGGCCATGGGGTTCGTGATTTCCGGGTCGGTGACGGGGGTTTCGGCCTGTAGCGTTTTTGGGCGTCACGAGACACATGTCGATGGGTGAGATTCTGGACCGCGCGGCCATCGCGCCGCGTGCGAGCGCGCCGAACAAGCGTCAGGTCTTGGCCGTGATCGCCGATATCGCCGCGCGCAATTTCGGGCTGGACGCCGGCGAGGTGCTGGACGCCCTGGCCGAGCGCGAGCAGGCGGGCTCCACCGGCGTCGGCTACGGCGTGGCCGTTCCGCACGCGCGCCTGAAAGGCCTGAAGCGCATGCGCGCCGTCTTCGTGCGCCTCGAGCATCCCGTGGACTTCGGTGCGGTGGACGACCAGCCGGTCGACCTGTTCTTCGCCCTGTTCTCGCCGGCCGAGGCCGGCTCCGAACATCTGCGGGCTCTGGCCCGGGTCTCCCGCCTGCTGCGCCAGAGCGATCTGCGCGAACAGCTTCGCCAGGCTCGGACGGTGGACGCGATCCATGTCCTGCTGGACCAGGAAGTCCGCTCCTCGGCCGCCTGAGCCTGTTCCGGCCCTTCCGGCGAGCGCCGGGGCCCCGGCTAGTGCACCGAGACGGGCGCCAGTTCGTGGGCGAGGGCGGCGGCGACCGCCGAATCCTTGTCGGTCATAACGGCCAGGCGCTCACCGTCGGCGCGGTGCACCGCATAGAGCGTCTGCTCGGGATCGAGCTGGAATCCCTGGATCTGGGCGGCCGGCGTGGACGCCAGAATCTCCGAGGCCTTGACCGGGCGCACATAGACGAGATCGGGTCCGCCCAGGGCGGCGAAGGCTTCAGTCGTAAGATTAGGCGTCATAATGACCACCTCCTGAAAATCGTAACTCTCTGACCGACGCTAGGTTCAGCCGGCGGTCTGGATGGGTATCTGTTTGATGAGCTTGTCAGGCTCGGGTCGGCTCAGATCGATATGGAGCAGGCCGTGCTCCAGGACCGCCCGGTCCACCTCGCAGCCGGCGGCCAGCACGAAGCTTCTGACGAAGCCGCGGGCGGCT
The DNA here is from genome assembly GCA_036279815.1 of Phenylobacterium sp. Taxonomy (GTDB): domain Bacteria; phylum Pseudomonadota; class Alphaproteobacteria; order Caulobacterales; family Caulobacteraceae; genus Phenylobacterium. The sequence continues at coordinate 4,661 of DASUIJ010000245.1, forward strand.
ATGCCGCGATGCAGATAGGCGTCCTCGCCCTTGGCGGCCTCTTCCCGCCGTCCGGCGATGGTGAGCTGGCGGTCCTCCACGGTCACGTGCAGGGCGTCGGGCGTGAAGCCCGCGACCGCCAGCGTGATCCGCAGGGCGCCGTCTCCAAGGTCTTCGACATTGTAGGGCGGATAGCTCTCGGCGGCCGCCTTGGCGGCGCGCTCGATGAGGCTGCGCGTGTGCTCGAAGCCGAGCAGGAAGGGGCTGTCGAAGACGATCGACCTGGTCATTCGGAGTCCTCGCGAAAAGCGACTCTCCGGTCGGACCGCCCGCAGTCGGCGCGATCCCCCGGATGCACCGGATATGGTGACCGGACCGCCGCCTTTCAACGGCGGGCGAAAACCCCTCGGCCGGACAGCCGGAAGGCGGGCCGAGCGACTTTACAACGGCTTTATGGCCGGGGCCCGTCTTCCCAATCGAACCTTGAGGCCGTGCCGGGCTAACCCTTCGCTTCCACAGTGGCGGGTCGAGGCATCATGGCGGACGTTTCTCGCAAGGGGTTCTGGGCGCTCACCCTCTCCTCGGTCGGCGTGGTGTTCGGAGACATCGGGACCAGCCCGCTCTACGCCATGCGGGAGGCTCTCGCCCACACCAGGGGCGGCGCGGACGAGGCCGCGGTCCTCGGCGTGGTGTCCCTGGTGCTTTGGGCGCTGATCCTGATCGTCACCATCAAGTACCTCGTGCTGGTGATGCGGGCCGACAACAAGGGCGAGGGCGGCACGCTCTCGCTGATGGCGCTGGCTCAGCACGCTCTCGGACGGCGCTCCGCCTTCATCTTCCTGCTCGGGGTCTGCGGCGCCGCCCTGTTCTACGCGGACGGCCTGATTACTCCCGCCATCTCGGTGTTGTCGGCGGCGGAGGGACTGGTGTCCGCGCCCGGCGGACGGGTGTTCGAGCCCTATGTGCTGGTCGTGGCGGGGGGCATCCTGATCGCACTGTTCGCCGTGCAGTCGCGCGGCACGGCGGCCGTCGGCCGCTTCTTCGGTCCGATCACGCTCGTCTGGTTCCTGACCCTGGCCGGCATGGGGCTCCTGTGCATCGTGAAGGAGCCCTCGATCTTCCGGGCGATCAGCCCGCTCTACGGGTTGAACCTGTTGTTCGGAAACGGGCTGCTGGGCCTCGTGATCCTGGGCAGCGTCTTTCTGGTCGTGACCGGCGCCGAGGCGCTCTACGCGGACATGGGGCACTTCGGCGCGGGGCCGATCCGGGCAGGCTGGCTGATGGTCGCCCTGCCTTCGCTGGCCCTGAACTACCTCGGGCAGGGCGCGCTGGTGCTCAGCGATCCCACCGCCCAGGACAACCCGTTCTTCCGCATGATCCCGGAGATCGTCTACTGGCCGGTCCTGGCCCTGACCACGGCGGCGACGGTCATCGCCAGCCAGGCCGTGATCACCGGGGCCTTCTCGGTCACCCAGCAGGCCGTGCAGCTTGGGCTGCTCCCCCGCATCCAGGTGAAGCGCACGAGCGAGACCATGGCGGGGCAGATCTACGTGCCCGCCGTGAACGGCCTGCTGCTCGCGGGGGTGCTCTTCCTGCTCTTCTCCTTCCGCACCTCGTCGGCCATGGCGTCCGCCTATGGAATCGCGGTCACGGCCACGATGGTCGTGACGGTCCTGCTGATGATCGTCATCGAACGGCGGCTCTGGCGCTGGCCCCTGGCCGTGTCGCTGATGGTCTCCCTGCCGTTCCTGGTCATCGACCTGGTGTTCCTGGGCGCCAATATGCTGAAGGTCGTCGAAGGCGGCTGGATGCCGCTCCTCCTCGGCGGTGTGCTGATCATGCTGATGTGGACCTGGACGACGGGAACCCGCATCCTCTTCGAGAAGACGCGCCGGGACGCGATCCCGCTCAGCGACCTGATCGCGAGCCTGCAGCAGCGCCCGCCGCACCGGGTGTCGGGCACGGCGGTCTTCCTGACCTCCGATCCCTCGATCGCCCCGGTCGCGCTCATGCACAACCTCAAGCACAACCGGGTGCTTCACGAGAAGAACGTGATCCTGAACGTCGAGACGGCCGACACGCCCCGCGTGGAGACCGAAGCGCGCGTTCGTTTCGAGGCGCTGTCGCCGGACTTCACGAAGCTGACCATCACCTATGGCTTCATGGAGACGCCGAACATCCCCAAGGCCCTGTCCCTCGCGCGTCAGAGGGGGTTCAAGTTCGACATCATGGCCACCTCGTTCTTCCTCGGAAGGCGTTCGGTCGTGGCCTCGCCCCAGCACGGGATGCCCCTGTGGCAGGACAGGCTGTTCATCTACCTGATGCGGAACGCGGCCAATCCGACCGACTACTTCCACATCCCTCCCGGGCGCGTGGTGGAGATGGGCGCCCAGGTCGCCGTCTGAGTCACTCCGCCAGGAAGCGGTAGCCGACCCCGGCCTCGGTCACGATGTGAACAGGCACGCCGGGGTCGGGCTCCAGCTTCTGACGCAGCTGACCGATGGCGACCCGCAGGTAGTGGGTGTCCTGCTCATGGGCCGGACCCCACACCGCGGTCAGCAGCTGGCGATGGGTGATCACCTTGCCGCCGCCCTCGGCCAGCACCCCGAGCAGCTTGAACTCCTTGGGCGTGAGCCGGACGCGCTCTCCCTTCCGCCGCACCATGCCGAGCCCAAGGTCCACCTCGATCTCTCCGGCCCGGACCACCGGCGCAGGCTCGCCGCTTCCCGGCTTGCGCCGAAGCGACACCCGAAGCCGCGCGAGGAGTTCGCCCACCCCGAACGGCTTCTCCACATAGTCGTCGGCTCCGCCGTCAAGGGCCCCGATCTTCTCCGCCTCCCGGTCCCGCGCGGAGAGGATGATGATCGGACCGGCGTAGAACTCCCGCGCCCTCCTCAAGGCCTCCTTGCCGTCCATGTCCGGCAGTCCGAGGTCGAGGACGACCGCGTCGGGCGGGTGCTGCGCCAGCTCGCGCAAACCTTCGGCGGCGGTGGTGGCCTGCACGGATTCATAGCCGCTAGCCGTCAGGGCGGGCGTCAGGAAGCGGTGGATCTGCACCTCGTCGTCGATGACCAGGATGCGGGGACGGAAGCTCACAGCAGTCCCCTCGGCGTTTCGGCGACTTTCGGCAGGCTGATCACGAACCGGGCGCCGCCTGCGGACGTAAGGGGGCTGGCCGCCGCGACCCTCCCGCCCATGGCCTCGACGAAACCCTTGGTGATCGAAAGCCCCAGCCCCAGCCCGCCTGTGCGGTCGCTGGCCGTCCGCAGCCTCTTGAACTTGTCGAACACGGAGCGAAGCTCGTCGGGCGGGATGCCCGGTCCCTCATCTTCTATCGCAATCAGGACATTCCTCGCATCCTCCTGAGCTGCGACCCGAATGGTCCCGCCCTGCGGCGTGTAGGTCGCCGCGTTGTCCAGCACGTTGAGGATCGCCTGCTCCAGCAAGGTCGGGTCGGCTCTGACGAGCGACAGCCGGGCTGCGAAATCCCGCTCGATCCGGCGCCCGGCGAGCCGGGGCCCGAGACGGCGCAGCGCGGACCCGATGATCTCGCGCACGTCGGTCCAGTCCTGCTTCGGCCGCAGGGCGCCGCCCTCCAGACGGCTCATGTCCAGCAGGGCGCCGATGTGCTGGTTCAGCCGCTGCGCGTCCTGCTGGATGCTGCGCAGCAGGTCGCGCCGGACGGAGGGCTTGAGCTCGCTCTCGTAGTCGGAAAGCGTGGTGGCCGACCCCAGGATGGAGGTGAGGGGGGTCCTGAAGTCGTGGCTGATCGAGTTCAGCAGTCCCGACCTGAGCTGATCGGCTTGCCGCAGGGCCTCGTTCTCGCTCGCCGCGGACGCCAGCAGCGCCCGCTCGATCACAACGCCCCCCTGTTCCAGCAGCGCGCTGGTCAGGTCGGGCACGTCATCGCTCCGCGGCGGCAATCTGCCCCTCAGCCCGACCACGCCCACCCGAGCACCGACGCCGTGCAGCGGGAGGAAGGTCCATTCGCTTGACCTCTCGGCTTGTGGCGCGGCCTCGCCGTTCGCCCAGACATGCTCCGCAGCCTCCAGGCTGCCGGCGCCGAGGGCGTTCAGTCCCCGCGGCGCGCCCGCCAGGCGAAGGCCGTCCTGCCCGGGAAGCAGGACGATGGCGCTTCCGCTGGTCGCCGAGGCGATCTGCTCGGCGAGGGCCTGAGCGGCCTCGTCGGGCGTGGCGGTCTTCGCCAGAGCGCGGCTGGCGTCGAGCAGGGCGGTGGTCGCCGCGGCGTGCTCGGCCGTCCGGCGCTCGTTGTCCCGGGCCCGGCCGGCCAGCCAGCCCGTGGCCAGCGCGACCGCGAAGAAGACCAGGAAGGTCAACAGGTCGGCCGGGTGTGCGATCCGGAACGTGTAGTGAGGCTCGAGGAAGAAGAAGTTGTAGGTGAGCGCGGCGAGGAAGGCGGAGACCAGCGCCGGGCCGATGCCGAACGCCGCGGCGCTCACCAGGACGCACAGCAGGAAGAGCATGGCGAGGTTCGCCCCCGCCAGATTCCGTCCCGCCAGGTAGGCGCAGGCGTTCGCCACCGCGACCAGGCCCACCGCGACCGCGTAGCGGGAGTAGGTTCGCCGGCGGGTCTCACGCCGCAATCGCCGAGGCTCGATCATGCCGCCCAAGCCTAGCACGGCCGCCGCCGCCTGGAGCGCCATCGCATCGGCGCGCCGCGGTTCGCGATCCAAACGGAAACGCCCGCTCCCTTTAGGGGAGCGGGCGTTATGGTGGAGCTAAGCGGAGTCGAACCGCTGACCTCTTGAATGCCATTCAAGCGCTCTACCAACTGAGCTATAGCCCCGAGGTCTCGGGTCTTCGGAATTTGGGGTGGAACCCCCCGCCCCGAAGAGGCGCGGAACCTAGTCTGACAGTTCGCAGCGATCAACCCCGCCTGCAGGGAAAAAATGCAGGCGGGTTGTCGCGTCCTGGTTAACGGTCCTCGTCGTCGCCCTCGCCGGGCAGTCCGTCGATTTCCGTGTCGTCGAAGTCGTCGTCCTCGTCCTCTTCCAGGAAGGGAACGTCGGCGTCGTCTTCGTCCTCGAGTTCGTCGTCTTCCTGGAAGCCGGCGAGTTCGTCTTCCGGCGCGGCCACAGGCTCGCCGTCCTCGTCCTCGTCGTCGGTGACCAGGACCGGCTGATCGACCACTTCGTCGAGTTCCGGGGTGACGACCTCTTCTTCTTCCTCGTCCTCGGCCTCGGCGGCCTTGCCGCGGACCTGATCCTCGCGTTCGTCGTCCAGCTCATGGTCGGTCGGCGCGGCGCGGGCGCGCACGCGGCGGCTGCGGACGGCTTCGTCCGGATCGAATTCGGTCGCGCATTTCGGGCAGTGGGCCGGGCGTTTGTTCAGGTCGTAGAACTTCGCCTGGCAGTTCGGGCAAACTTGTTTTGCGCCCAGTTCGGGTATGGCCAAGGGGCGGGCCTCTATAGAGGGGTGTGAATTGGAGCCGGCTCACTTGCCACGGGGCGGCGCCGCTGTCAAAAACAAACCCCCTCGTGACAACGGCAGGCCTTAAGGAGGCTTGAGAATCCTATGACGCCGGCAGGACTGACCGCGAAACGCGGCGGCCCGCTGCGGGGTCGCGTGCGCGCCCCGGGCGACAAGTCGATCTCCCACCGGGCGCTGATCTTCGGCGCCCTGGCCGAGGGGATCACCGAGATCGAGGGCCTGCTCGAAGGTGAAGACGTGCTGCGCACGGCGCAGGCCATGCGGGCCTTCGGCGCGGATGTCCGGCAGCTGGGTCCGGGCCGCTGGCGGGTCGAGGGCCACGGCGGGTTCGCCGAGCCCAGCGACCTGATCGACTGCGGCAACGCCGGCACCGGGGTGCGCCTGATCATGGGCGCCGCCGCCGGTTTCGACCTCGCCGCCACCTTCACCGGCGACGCCTCCCTGCGCAGCCGGCCGATGAACCGGGTGATGAAGCCCCTGCGCGACATGGGCGCGCTGTTCCTGTGCCGCTCGGGCGGGCGTCTGCCGCTGACCCTGAAGGGCGGCGGTCTGCGGCGGATCGAATACCGGCTGCCGGAGCCCTCCGCCCAGGTGAAGTCGGCGGTGCTGCTGGCCGGCCTGCACGCCGAGAAGGGCGCGCGGGTGATCGAGCCCGAGCCCACCCGCGACCACACCGAACGGATGCTGCGGGCCTTCGGGGCGGTGGTCCAGGTGGACGACCGCGACGGCGAGCGCCAGATCGAGCTGCCGGGCGGACAGCGCCTGTCCGGGACCCGGATCCGCGTGCCGGGGGACCCCTCGTCCGCCGCCTTCCCGCTGGTGGCCGCCCTGATCACCCCGGGCTCGGAGGTGACGGTGGAGGGGGTGCTGCTCAACCCCCTGCGCACCGGCCTGTTCGAGACCCTGAAGGAAATGGGCGCCGACCTGGTCATCGAGAACGTCCGCGAGGAGGGCGGCGAGCGGGTCGGCGACGTCACCGCCCGCCACTGCGCCCTGCGCGGCGTCGAGACGCCCGCGGCCCGTGCGCCCTCGATGATCGACGAATATCCGATCCTGGCGGTGGCCGCGGCCTTCGCCGACGGTCCCACCCACATGCGCGGCATCGGCGAGATGCGGGTCAAGGAGAGCGACCGCATCGCCCTGATGGCCGCCGGGCTCCAGGCCTGCGGCATCGGGGTGGAGGAGGAGCCCGAGGGGATGATCGTCGTGGGCTCGGCGCGGGGCAACCATCCCGCGGCCGGCGGCGCGCGGGTCGTCACCCACGGCGACCACCGCATCGCCATGAGCCACCTGGTGATGGGCTTCGCCGCCGAAGGGCCGGTCACCGTCGACGAGCCGGGCATGATCGCCACGTCCTTCCCGGGGTTCGTGGAGATGATGCGCGGCCTGGGCGGCGACCTGGAGGCGGCGTGAAGGGCCCCTTCGTCATCGCCGTCGACGGGCCCGCCGCATCCGGAAAGGGCACCATCGCCAGCCGCCTGGCGGAGATCTACGACCTGCCGATGCTGGATTCCGGCCTGCTCTACCGCGCCGTCGGCGTCCTGCTGGCCCATCACGGCGGCGACTTCGACGACGTGCCCGCCGCCACCCGGGTGGCCCGCGAACTGACCGCCGAGATGCTGACCGACCCGGCCTTCCGCACCCGCCAGGCCGGCGAGGCCGCCAGCCGGGTCGCGGTCCACCCGCCGGTCCGCATGGCCCTGCGCGAGATGCAGCAGGCCTTCGCGCGGCGCCCCGGCGGCGCGGTGATCGACGGCCGGGACATCGGAACCGTCATCGCCCCGCAGGCGCCGGCCAAGCTCTATGTCACCGCCACGCCCGAGGTCCGCGCCGAGCGCCGGTTCAGGCAGCTGCGGGCCCAGGGCGAGGCGGTCACCTTCGAGGATATCCTGGAGGACATCCGCCGGCGCGACGCGCGGGACGGCGGCCGCGCCGACAGCCCGATGGTCCAGGCGGACGACGCCGTCTTGCTGGACACCTCCGAAATGACTATAGACCAGGCCACCGATGCGGCCCGCCGCATTGTCGAGGCGGCGCGCGCCCGCTGGGAAGCTTCCTAGAAGCGACCGGCCGGCAATCCAAACGCGCCCTTCCCTCGATCGCCGCGGGCAGATCACCGGTGCGGTCCGCCGCATCATCGGTTGCAACCCTTAACCCGACGCCGGGATTCCGACCGCCAAGCGGCCCGGATCGCACGCGTCATTCGAGACGAAAGAAGACTATGGCTGACGATATGAGCCTGAACCCCTCGCGGGACGACTTCGCCTCCCTGCTCGACGAGAGCATGGGCGGCCGTGATTTCATGGAAGGCCAGGTTGTCCAGGGCAAGGTCGTGGGCATCGAGAAGGACTTCGCCATCATCGATGTGGGCCTCAAGACCGAGGGCCGCGTTTCGGTGAAGGAATTCGGGGTCGACGAGAACGGCAAGAGCCCGATCTTCATCGGCGCCAACGTCGAGGTGTTCCTCGAGCGCGTCGAGAACGCGATGGGCGAAGCGGTCATCAGCCGCGACAAGGCCCGCCGCGAAGAGGCCTGGACGCGCCTGGAAGGCGTCTATGAGAAGAACGAGCCGGTGATGGGCTCCATCGTCGGCCGCGTGAAGGGCGGCTTCACCGTCGACCTCGGCGGCGCCTCGGCCTTCCTGCCGGGCTCGCAGGTCGACATCCGTCCGGTCCGCGACGTCGGCCCGCTGATGGGCAAGGAACAGCCCTTCGCCATCCTCAAGATGGACCGTCCGCGCGGCAACATCGTCGTCTCGCGCCGCGCCATCCTGGAAGAAGCCCGCGCCGAACAGCGCACCGAGCTGGTCTCCCAGCTGGTCGAAGGCGAAATCCGCGAAGGCGTGGTCAAGAACATCACCGACTACGGCGCGTTCGTGGACCTGGGCGGCATCGACGGCCTGCTGCACGTCACCGACATGAGCTGGAAGCGCGTCAACCATCCGAGCCAGGTGCTCGCGGTCGGCGACACGGTGAAGGTCCAGATCGTCAAGATCAACCCGGACACCCAGCGCATCTCGCTCGGCATGAAGCAGCTCCAGTCCGACCCGTGGGACGGCGTGGAAGCCAAGTACCCGGTGGGCGCCAAGTTCACCGGCCGGATCACCAACATCACCGACTACGGCGCCTTCGTGGAGCTGGAACCCGGTGTCGAGGGCCTGGTCCACGTCTCCGAAATG
>DASUIJ010000246.1:0-5525 GCA_036279815.1 Phenylobacterium sp.
CGCCGTGGCGCCGGTGCGACTCGGAGATACCGGCCACCACATGGCGCAGATGCGCCGCCGCCAGCCACTCCGGCGTCATGCGCTTGAGCACGCCGTCGCCCCGCAGGCCCTTGCCGGTGATCACCAGCACGGCGCGGAGACCCTCGTGCCAGGACTGCAGGACGAACCGTTCCAGCAGGGCCCGGGCCTGGTCCTGGCCCAGGCCGTGCAGGTCGATATGGGCGCCGATCGGATCGCGTTCGCGGGCGATGCGCTGCTTGCGGCGCGGCTCGATGGCTTCCGCCGGTCCCCGCTGCGGCGCCGGCCTGGCCTTGGTCGCCGGCGGCGGGATGCGGGCGGCGGGGGCCTTGGGGTCGATGGCCTGGGGGGGCATGGCCTCGGCGGGCCTGGCTTCGGCCTTGGGGACCGCGCGGCCGGGCATCGGGTGGACGGTGGCCGCGACCATCGACCAGAGCCTGAGCTCCTCCGGCCGGATCGGCCGTTTCATCGACGCGGAACCAGGCGGTGGAGGCGCAGGATGTGGCGCACCCGGCCCGCCTCCGCGCCGGCGGCGGGGCCCTGGCCCAGGTAGAGGTCCGCGCGGATGTCGCCCTTGATCGCGCCGCCCGTGTCCAGGGCGGCGACCAGCCGCCGATAGGTGGGGAAGGCCCCCGCCAGGGTCGGGGCGGCGGCGTCGATCCAGTAGAGCTCGCCCAGTTCGTGCCGCGTCAGGTCCACCGCGACGCCCCGCCCCGCCGGCAGCGGCAGGCCCCCCGCGCCCAGCGGCGGCAGGCCGTCGTCGGGCGCCAGGCGGAAGAAGGCGTAGCGCGGATTGAGCCGCATGATCGCATCGGCCTCCGCGCCCCGATGATCGGCCAGCCAGGTGCGGATCGCGTCGCCCGAGGTGTTGTCGGCGGCCAGCAGGCCGCGGTCGCGCATGGGATTGGCCACCCCCACGAACGGCTGGCCGTTGTTGGCGGCGTAGAGCGCCTTGATCCGCCGACCGCCCGGATAGGTGAGCACGCCGGAACCCTGGATCTGCAGGAAGAACAGTTCCTCCGGCCGCATCCAGGCCAGAGGCGCGCCGGCGCCCTGGGCTTCGATCCAGGCGCGGTCCGGATAGGGCGCCAGTCCGGCCGGGGTCTTCTGCAGGACCTCCTTGCCGCTTGGGCCGCCCAGGACCAGATCGGCGGGCCTGGCGCGCACGGGCGCGGAGAATTCGGCGTCGGGCCGGGACCGGGCCTCGTACTCCGGCGCGAAATAGGCCGTCAGCACCCCCTCGCCGGGCAGGACTTCCGGCCGGAAATTGTCCTCGAAGAAGGCCCGCGCGTGGGCGTCGTCGAGCAGGTCCACCGTCATGGCCCGGCGACAGATGGCGGCCATGGCCGGGTCGCGCGAGACCTGGCAGGTGGCGCGATAGGCGTAGAAGGCCGCGGCGTGGTTCTCGGCCGCCCAGCCCGGCAGGTCCGCGAAGCGCTCGGGCCTCGGGGCGACGGGCGCGGGCCGGGGCGGCGGCGGCCGGTAGGGCGCGGGATAGGGTTCGGGGCCGTGAGGCGCGGTGGCGCAGGCCGTCAGGGTCAGCAGCAGCGCCGCCAGAAGAGGCGCGGCTCCCCGCCTCCGCACATCCCGGCCAGGGCCGGGATCCAGGTCGTATGGCGAGGAGCTGGAAGCCAAGAGCGTCGAAATTCCCGAGCTGTCATCTGGGTCCCGGCCCTGGCCGGGATGTGCGGATGGTTAGCGTCAGGCCTCCGCGGCGTCCACGTGGACGAGAGTCCAGTTGGGGTCGCGGCTCTTGAGATTGCGCTCGAAGGTCCAGAGCTCGGCCGTGCGGCGGTCGTCGACGCCCTCGCCCTCGGGGCCCTTGGTGCGGCTGCGGAATTCGGCCAGGAAGCGGACGGTCATGCGGGCTAGGTCGCCCTGGACCTCGGCCTTGTCGAGATCGGCGCGGGGCGGGTGCAGGAACTCCACCGCCTCGGAGCGGCCGGCGGTCTCGCGCGCGGCGATCTCGCCGTCGAAGCCCTTCATGACATTGGGGGCCAGCAGGCCGTTCAGCGTGGCCCGGTCGCCGGCGGCGAAGGCGCGCACGATCGTCTCGTAGGCGCTGCGGGCGCCGGCCAGGAACTTGGGGAGCTCGAAGCCCGGATCGCGGGCCTTGACCGCCGCCAGTCCCGACAGCGAAACCCCGCCGCCGATCAGGTCGTCGGGCAGGCGGTCCGGGGCGAGCACGGGCGCCGGGGCGCCTTCCGGCTGGACCTGGTCCTCGGGCTGACGGCCCACGCGCCGGCCCAGCACCGAATAAAGCTGGTAGAGCACGACCCCGGCCAGGGCCCCGAAGATGATCAGCTGAAGAAACATGTCTGTCCGATACGGCAGGAAGCTTTCAATATAGGACGAATGGAGGCCGGCGTCAGGGGCGAGATTGCATAGACCCAGGCGCCATGTTAGCAGCGCCGGCCTTGAACGGGACGCGACGGCGTCCCCCGACCCATACGGACCTATCCGAAGATGAGCGAATCCAACCAGCAAGCGACGCCCGAAGCCAACGGCCAGGGCCCGGTCGAACCCGGCATCCGCGTGCTGACCCAGTTCATCCGCGACCTCTCCTTCGAGAATCCGCGCGCCCCCGACGTGCTTCGCGGCGGCGCCGCCCAGCCTCAGATCGACATGGGCGTGGAGATGAACGCCCGCGGCCGCGACGACGGTCTGTTCGAGGTCGACCTGAAGCTCTCCGCCCGCGCCAACCGCGAGGACGGCACGGTCTTCTTCGTCGAGCTGCTCTATGGCGGCCTGTTCGCCATCGAGGGCGTGCCGCCCGAGGAGATGGAGCCGGTGCTGCTGGTGGAGTGCCCGCGCTTCCTGTTCCCGTTCGCGCGCCGGATCATCGGCGACGTGACCACAGACGGCGGTTTCCCGCCCTTCCTGCTCGATCCGATCGATTTCGCCGGCGTCTATGCCGCCCGCAAGGCCCAGGCCGAGGCCGGCGGCGTGGTGATGGGCAACGCCTGATTCCGCTCCGCGCCCGCACGGCGGGGACGGGCGGATCGCCCCTCAGAGTCCGTGCTTGCGCCAGAGGGTGTCGCTCTTGACCACCTCCAGGATGAAGCTGACGTGCGCCTCGCGCTCGGCCTCGGTGGAACGCGGCGCCAGCGGCCGGGGCCGGGCCCCGTAGACATTCTCGCGCACCGCGTCGACGGCGGGGGTGATCACCTCGGCGACCAGCTCCAGCCGGCGCTCGCGCCCGCCCTTCAGTTCCAGATAGACCGCCGCCAGCAGCTTGGCGTCGATGAGGGCGCCGTGCTTGTCGCGCTCCGACAGCGAGATCTTGAACCGCTTGCACAGCGCGTCGAGCGAGTTGTGCATCCCCGGGAAGCGATGGCGGGCCAGGGCCAGGGTGTCGATCCAGCGATGCTCGGGCACCTCGGTTAGGCCGATCGCGTTGAGCTCCCAGTTCACGAAGGCCCGGTCGAACCCGGCGTTGTGCGCGATCACCGGGGCGTCGCCGATGAACTCCAGGAAGGCGTGGGACACTTCGGGCGCCGCGAACTTGGGCTTGCCGCGCAGGAAGGCCGCCGACAGGCCGTGGACCCGCTCGGCGTCCGGCGGCATGTCCCGCTCGGGGTCGATATAGACGTGGAAGCTCCGGCCGGTGGGCACGAAGTCCTCGATCTCCAGGGCGGCGAGCTCCACCAGCCGGTGGCCGAGGTGCGGCTCGAATCCGGTGGTCTCTGTATCGAGGACGATCTCGCGGGCCATGGCTTTAGATGGCGCGGTTTGGCGCGGCGGGCAACCTGGCGTCAGGTCGCGGGTGTGGATGGCGCGGCGCGGGGCGAGGCCGGACGGCGGGCCGGGTCGCGCATCGCCGCGATGATCTCGCCGACCTGCCGGCGGGCCGCCTCGAGCCCCTGGCCGGTGTCGACCACGAAGTCGGCCCGGGCGCGCTTCTCGGCGTCCGGCAGCTGCCGGGCCAGGATGGCGTCGAGCCGCTCGGGCGTCATGCCCTCCCGGCCCAGCACCCGTTCGCGCTGCAGCTCCGGCGGGGCGGAGACCACCACCACGGCGTCCATGTTCCGCTCGCCGCCGGTCTCGAACAGCAGGGGGATGTCCAGCACCACCATGTCGGCGCCGGCCGCCTCGGCGCGGCGGTAGAACTCGATGCGGTCCTTGCCGAGCAGCGGATGGACCACGGAATTGAGCCTGGCCATCGCCGCGTCGTCGCCCAGCACCCGCTGGCGCAGCGCCTCGCGATCCACCGCGCCGTCCCGGGTCACCCCGGGAAAGGCGGCCTCCAGCGGCGCCACGGCCGCGCCGCCCTTGAGGTAGAGTTCGGCCACCGCGGCGTCGGCGTCATAGACCGGGATCCCGGCCTCGCGGAACATGGCCGCGGTGGTCGACTTGCCCATGCCGATGGAGCCGGTAAGGCCGATATTGAGCATTGGTCAGAGTCCCAGGGCTTGGATGGCGAGGCGGCGGACGTCGACCTCGGCGGGCGGCGCCTGGCCGAAGAAGGCCTCGAAGGAGGGGATGGCCTGGCCGATCAGCATTTCCAGGCCGTCGACCGTGGGCCGGCCGAGGCGTTCGGCCTCCAGCAGGAACGGCGTCCTCAGCGGCTTGTAGGTCATGTCCATGACCACCGCCGACCCTGGCGTCGCCGCCAGCGGCACGTCGAGGATCGTCCCGCCCAGGCCCGCCGAGGTGGCGTTGACGACGGCCGTGACATCGGCGAACGCGTCGGCCGCCTCGTTCAGTCCGAAGGCCCGCAGGTTCGGGCCCAGCCGCTCGGCGATGGCGGCGGCTTTCGATGGCGTGCGGTTTACGATCCGGACCTCCGGGCAGCCGGCCTCGACGAAGGCGGCGGCGGCCCCCTGGGCTCCGCCCCCGGCGCCCAGGATCACCACCGGACCGGCCTGGGGATCGAACCCCGGCGCCTGGGCGGCGAAGGCCCCCAGCAGGCCCAGCCCGTCGGTGTTGTCCGCGAAGATCGAGCCGTCCGGGCGGAACACCAGGACGTTCGCCGCCTCCGCCAGGCGGGCCCGGTGGGTGGCGGTGTCGGCGCAGGCCAGGGCCTGGCCCTTGAACGGCAGGGTGACGTTGAAGCCCGCGACCGAGCCTGCGCGCAGGCCGTCCACGAACCGGCCGAAACCGGCCTCGGTCACGGCCAGGGCGACATAGACGCCGTCGATCCCGGCGGCGGCCAGCCAGGCGTTGTGCAACACCGGGCTCATGGAGTGGGCGATGGGCTGGCCGACCACGCCGGCCAGCCGGGTCTTGCCGGTGATGGTCATGCCGCCACCGCCCCGTGCCGCCGCAGCAGGTCGAGGAGGCCCAGCAGGGGCAGCCCGAGGATGGCGAAATAATCGCCCTCGATCCGGCTGAACAGCTGGGCGCCGGGACCCTCCAGCCGATAGCAGCCCACCGAGCCCAGGGCGTGCGCGCCCTCGGTGGCCAAGTAGTCCTCGAGAAAGGTGTCCGAGAAGGCCCGCATGGTCAGCGTCGCCGACACCACCTCGCGCCAGATCGGTGCGCCGTCCCTGGCCACCACGACGGCC
>DASUIJ010000247.1:0-6280 GCA_036279815.1 Phenylobacterium sp.
CCGGCCCTCCTGGGATACCCCTCGCCTCTCGTACGCCTGGCGCAAGGGGAGAAGCCGATGACGACCCGCGGAAACATGATCTCGATGACGATGGACGACGGCGCGCAGATCGGCGTCTACCACGTGGGCCCCAAGGGCGAACGCAAGGGCGGCCTGGTCCTGATCCAGGAGATCTTCGGCGTCACCGACCACATCAAGGAAGCCTCGGACTCCTATGCCGACGAGGGCTACGAGGTGCTGGCGCCGGCGCTCTACGACCGGGTCGCGCCGAACTTCCAGGCGACCTACGAACCCGACGACATCCAGAAGGCCATCAAGATCGCCCGCGAGATGCACTCGTTCCCGCAGGCCCTCAACGACACCCAGACCTGCATCGACGCCCTGAAGGACAAGGGGCCGGTGTTCATCACCGGCTACTGCTACGGCGGCACGGTGACCTGGGCGATGGCCTGCCGGTCGGACGACCTGGCGGCGGCGTCCGGCTTCTACGGCAGCCAGATTCCGCAGATGGCCGACCAGACGCCCAGGTGCCCGACCATCCTGCACTTCGGCCGCCACGACCACGGCATCCCCATGGAAGGCGTGGAAAAGGTCGCCGCCCTGCACCCCGAGGTGGGCGTCCACGTCTACGAGGCCGGCCACGGCTTCAACTCCGACCGCCGCGCCGATTATCACGCCGAGAGCGCCAGGCTCGCGCGCCAACGCACCCTGGAGCTCTTCCGGGCGAACGGCGGCTAAGCTAAGACCGGGCCATGTCGCACAACAGCTTCGGCCATCTGTTCCGAGTCACCACCTGGGGCGAGAGCCACGGGCCGGCCCTGGGCTGCGTGGTCGACGGCTGCCCTCCGGGGCTCAAGCTGACCGAGGCCGACGTCCAGGTCTGGCTCGACAAGCGCCGCCCCGGCCAGGGCAAGTTCGTCACCCAGCGCCAGGAGCCGGACGCGGTGAAGATCCTGTCCGGCGTGTTCGAGGACGAGCGCACCGACGGGCGGGTGACCACGGGCACGCCGATCTCGATGCTGATCGAGAACGTCGACCAGCGCAGCCGCGACTATTCGGAAATCGCCCAGGCCTTCCGCCCGGGCCACGCCGACTATGCCTACTTCGCCAAGTACGGGGTCCGCGACTACCGGGGTTCCGGGCGCGCCTCCGCCCGCGAGACCGCCGCCCGGGTCGCCGCCGGCGCCGTGGCCCGCAAGGTGATCGCGGGCGTGACCGTGCGCGGCGCCCTGGTCCAGATCGGCCCCCACAAGGTCGACCGGTCCCGATGGGACTGGGACCAGACCACCCAGAACCCCTTCTGGTGCCCCGACGCCCGGATGGTCGACGTCTGGGAGGAGCACCTGGAGAAGACCCGCAAGGCCGGATCGTCCACCGGCGCCGTGGTCGAGGTCGAGGCGATCGGCGTGCCGCCCGGCTGGGGCGCGCCCATCTACGGCAAGGTGGACGCCGAGCTGGCCGCCGCCCTGATGTCGATCAACGCCGCCAAGGGCGTCGAGATCGGCGCGGGCTTCGCCGCCGCGGCCCTGTCGGGAGAAGAGAACGCCGACGAGATGCGGATGGGAAATGAAGGCCCGGTCTTCACCTCGAACAGCGCTGGCGGCGTCCTGGGCGGAATCACCACCGGGGCGCCGGTGGTGGCGCGGGTGGCGTTCAAGCCCACCTCGTCGATCCTGACCCCGCGCCGCTCGCTCAACGAGGCCGGCGAGGAGATCGAGGTGCGCACCAAGGGCCGCCACGATCCCTGTGTCGGAATCCGCGCCGTGCCGGTGGTCGAGGCCATGACCGCCTGCGTGCTCGCCGACGCCTTCCTGCGCCACCGCGCCCAGACCGGCGGCGGCGCCTTCGCGCCCGGCGCCCGCGGCTGAACCGGGTTCTGGCTCACATCGATTGCAAAGGGCGGAAGCTCTACCGCAGGCTGTCGATCTAACGATCATATTGAACCGGTTGAGTTTTACGGGGTTGACGGACTTTCCCGCGCCTCGTTAAGCAGCGCTTTCCGCTGGGGCGCCGGAGGTCGAATTCAGACACCGACGCCGACCGACAGCGTGGGTTGGAGCCGCAGATCGCCGCATGCGCCTGGATCAGCTCAAGATTCTGCTGGTCGACGACAACCACCACATGCGGGTGCTGTTGATCGAGCTCCTGCGCGCGGTGGGCATCAACAAGGTCTTCGAGGCGGCCGACGGCGCGGAAGGCCTGCAGATGATGCGCAGCCACCCGGTCGACATCATCCTGACCGACCTGGCCATGGAGCCCCTGGACGGGATCGACTTCGTGCGCCTGCTGCGCAACTCGCCGGACAGTCCCAACCAGATGATTCCGGTGATCATGATCACCGGCCACCTGACCGTTCGCCGGATCCAGGAAGCCCGGGACGCGGGGGTCAACGAGTTCGTCGCGAAACCGATCACGGCCCGCAACGTGCTCGAACGCCTGCAGCAGATCGTCGACCATCCGCGGCCCTTCGTCAGGACCGACGACTATTTCGGCCCCGACCGGCGGCGACGCAACGATCCGAACTTCGCCGGTCCCTGGCGGCGAAGCGCCGACGGGCCGCGGCCGAAAGTCCACGGAGTCTGAGCCGACGCCCGGCGTCGGCGAGGATCGGCCGCTAGCCGACCTGGAGGGCGCAGCTCTCGCCGATGGTCGGGCGCGAGACGGTGATCCGGCTCAGGCCCGGGAACGGCCCCTTCAGGCGCTCGACGAAATAGAGGCAGATGTGTTCGAGGGTCGGCCGATCCAGGCCCGGCTTTTCGTTGAGCAGGCCATGGTCGAGCTCGCCGGCGACGGCGCGCAGGGCGGCGTCCAGGTCGGCGAGGTCGGCGACCCAGCCGACGGGTTCCTGGGCCGGACCGCGCACGGTGGCCTCCACCCGGAAGGAATGGCCGTGCAGGTTCGAATAGGGCCGGTGCTCCGGTCCCTGGGCGAAGAAGTGCGCCGCGTCGAAGGTGGCGGACTTGGTGATCTCGAAAACGGGCTGGGTCATCCGGGAAGGTCTGAGGCGTCCGAGGCGCACCTGCGCGCCTAGGGAATGCCGAGGTACTTATGGGTTTGGACGCTTAAACGCCAACGGGGGTGTGTGAGGCAATAGGCGATCGCCGCCTGGGTGTTGGCCACACGGTCGGGACCGTCCATGGGCTGCAGCAGGAACCGCTCGAAATCCCAGGCCTCGAAGCGGGACGGATCGACGCCCTTCTGCGGGAAGACCAGCTTCAGTTCCTGGCCCGAGCGCTGGACCACCGGCGCCTGGGCCTTGGGACTGACGCAGATCCAGTCGACGCCGGGCGGAACCGGCAGGGTGCCGTTGGTCTCCAGGGCGATGGAGAATCCCTGTTCATGCAGGGCGGCGATCAGCGGCTCGTCCAGCTGCAGCAGCGGCTCGCCCCCGGTGCAGACCACCAGGCGGCCCTCGGCCCCGCCCTCCCACTTGGCCGCGATCGCGCGGGCCAGGGCCTGGGCGTCGGCGAAGCGCCCGCCGCCGGGGCCGTCCATGCCGACGAAATCGGTGTCGCAGAAGGTGCAGACCGCCTCGGCCCGATCCGCCTCGCGGCCGGACCAGAGATTGCACCCGGCGAAGCGGCAGAACACCGCCGGCCGCCCGGCCTGGCCGCCCTCGCCCTGCAGGGTGAGGAAGATCTCCTTGACCGCGTAGCTCATCGGGCCAGGGCCGGCCGTCCGGCCGCCGCCCACTGGTCGTATCCCCGGGCGCGCAGGTCGCACGCCGGACAGTCCGCGCAGCCGTAGCCCCATGGATGGCGCCGGCCACGTTCTCCGCGATAGCAGGTGTGGCTGGCCTCGAGAATCAGCTCGACCAGCTCTTCGCCGCCCAGCGCCTTGGCCAGACCCCAGGTCTCGGCCTTTGTGAGCCACATCAGCGGCGTCTCGATCTCGAAATCCCGCGCCATACCCATATTGAGTGCGACCTGCAGCGCGTCGAGCGTGTCGCGCCGGCAGTCGGGATAACCGGAAAAATCGGTCTCGCACATGCCGCCTACAAGAAACCGCAACCGCCTGCGATCCGCCAGGGCCGCGGCGTAGGTGAGAAAGACCAGGTTCCGGCCGGGCACGAAGGTGTTGGGAAGGCCCTGCTCGGTGATCTCGAAGGCGCGGTCCTCGGTCATCGCGGTTTCGCCCACCGCGCCGAAGCCGGTGAGGTCGAGCACATGATCAGGGCCAAGCCGGCCGGCCCACGCCGGGAACCTGGCGGTGATTTCGGCTCGGATCACCCGACGCTGCGCCATCTCCACGCCGTGTCGCTGGCCATAGTCGAAGCCCACCGTCTCCACGTGGTCGTGGCGGTCGAGGGCCCAGGCCAGGCAGACGCTGGAATCCTGGCCCCCGGAGAACAGCACCAGGGCGCGGGAAGGTTCGCTCATGGGCCTCATATGCGCGCTGGAGCCTCAAATCGGAAGCCTCCGCTTAGGTCCCCTAGCGGCAGGCGCCATACCCTCTCGAAGAATTCATGCGCTCCCCATCCGAAGGGGCTCGTCCGGCGCCGGGGATCATCGGCGGAGCGGCCGCCATCACGCGGTAAAATCGGGGTTTTTGCTCCCCCAGGGGAAGGTCCGTGCGCGCTTGGCATTTGAGCAACAGCCGTTTGAAAGATTATACCTGAACGGCGTTCACTTATCGCTGTCCCGTTGACATCCGGCCTCCCTGGGCCGGACCCTTAGGCTTGCTGTGGGCACACGCCGCGTGTCCCCAGCCGGAAACTCACGCGGCGAATGTTGGCGGACCGGACCGGCGTAGAAAGCTCGGCCGCCATGGGAGGATGAACGAATGCGAAAAACTCTGCAGTTGCGGAGCCTGCTTGTTGTAGGCGTTTCCGCTGTGGCCATGGCCGGCATGGCTCAACCAGCTTTCGCCGCGGCGGCGGCTGAGACGACCGGCTCGAACGTCATCGAAGAACTGGTCGTCACCGCCCAGAAGAAAGAAGAGTCGATCCAGGACGTGCCGATCGCGGTGTCGGCCTTCAGCCAGGACACCCTTCAGAAGTCCAAGATCGACGGCGGCCCGAACCTGGTGCTCGCGATCCCGAACGTGAACTTCTCCAAGGGGAACTTCACCGGGTACAACTTCCAAATCCGCGGTATCGGCTCCAAGCTCGTGTCCGGCTCGGGCGACGGCGGCACCGGCATCCACCAGAACAACGTCCCGCTCATCGCGAACAACCTGTTCGAGACCGAATTCTACGACGTCGAGCGGGTTGAAGTGCTGCGCGGCCCGCAAGGCACGCTGTACGGACGCAACGCCACCGGCGGCGTGGTCAACATCATCACCAACAAGCCGGTCGATCACTTCGAAGCGAACCTGCGGGCCGAAATCGGCAATTACGGCGAGCAGAAGTTCCGCGGCATGATCAACGTGCCGGTCGGCGACATGCTGGCCTTCCGCCTGGCGGGCACGACCCTGAAGCGCGACGGCTTCGGCAAGAACATCGTCACCGGCAACGACGCCGACGACCGCGACCTCTACGGCTTCCGCGCCAGCGCCAGCTTCACCCCCTTCGAGAGCTTCCGGGCCAACCTGGTCTTCGACAAGTTCAACGAAGAGGACAACCGCTCGCGGATCGGCAAGCAGTACTGCACCAAGGACAACGGCCCGGCCAATGTCGGCGGGGTGAACTATTCGACCGCCGCCGGCGGCCTGATCGGCCAGATCGAGCGCGGCTTCTTCAGCCAGGGCTGCCTGGCGACGTCGCTCTATTCGCCGGGCGTTCTGGGAACGGTCAATTCTCAGGGCACCCTCGGCGGCCTGTTCGGCGCTCTGGGCGGCTTCCAGACCGGCGACGCCTATGCCGGCAAGATGCAGGACACCAACGTCCGTAACATCGAGTCGACCTTCGACCCGCTGTACGAGTCCCGCACCGAGATCATGACCCTGGACCTGGCCTGGGACATCACCGACAACCTGAAGCTGACGTCCTTGACCTCGGGGACCCGGTACAACCTGTACACCCGCCAGGACTACAACCGGTACACCCCGACCGTGCCGTTCAACTCGTCGCCCAACCCGGTGAACGTCTTCGCGGGCGTCCCCGGCTATGCGGCCGCGATCTACCCGGCCCTGTTCCCCGGAGGCGTGGTCAATGACCCGCAGAACGGCGCGTTCAACCGCTTCACCACCAGCGACATCTCGTCGGCCCAGACCAAGCAGTTCTCCCAGGAACTGCGCCTGCAGTCGTCCTACGACAGCGCGTTCAACTTCAACGTCGGCGCCCTGTACCTGGACTACAAGGCCAGCGGCGACTACTTCGTGATGTTCAACACGGGCACGG
>DASUIJ010000248.1:0-7457 GCA_036279815.1 Phenylobacterium sp.
CGCGATATCGCCCATTGGGATGTCCAATGCGACGTGGGCCGCCAGGTGGGCGTGGACCTGGGGCTGGTCGAGGCGCTCGTCCACGACGGCCAGGCCTTCGCCGCCCTGGCGACGGACTACCAGGACGCCGCCGCCATCGGCATCCAGGGCAGCCCCAGCTTCGTGCTCAACGAGGGGCGTCAGAAGCTCTATGGCAATGTCGGCTTCAGGATCATCGAGGCCAATATCGACGAACTGCTGCGCGTCCCGGCCTCGGACCAGGCCAGCTGGTGCTGACGGGCGGCGACCGCCGCGGATCCGCGATGAAAATGAACCGCGCCGCCCGATCGCCAACCTTGGCTATTCGCGGGGTCCCCCTGGCCAAGGCCGCCAGGAGACCCCACATCGTCGGCTCAACGGCGAACACGCCCCCGACAGACCCTCGGAGCCCATGACATGACCGACTCTCCCGCCTACGCGCCGCCCAAGGTCTGGAGCTGGAACAAGGAGAACGGGGGTCGTTTCGCGAGCATCAACCGCCCGGTCGCGGGCCCGACGCACGACAAGGACCTGCCGGTCGGCCGCCATCCCCTGCAGCTTTACTCCCTGGCGACGCCGAACGGCGTCAAGGTGACGGTGATGCTGGAGGAGCTGCTGGAGCTTGGCCACAGCGGCGCCGAGTACGACGCCTGGCTGATCAATATCGGCAGCGGCGACCAGTTCGGCAGCGGGTTCGTGGCGGCCAATCCCAATTCCAAGATTCCGGTGATGGTGGACCGCAGCGGCCCGACCCCGATCCGGATCTTCGAATCCGGCGCGATCCTGGTTCACCTGGCCGAGAAGTTCGGCGCGTTCCTGCCCACCGAACCGGGCCCGCGCGCGGAGTGCATGTCGTGGCTGTTCTGGCAGATGGGCAGCGCGCCCTATCTGGGCGGCGGCCTCGGCCATTTCTACGCCTATGCGCCGACCAAGATCGAATACGCCATCGACCGGTTCGCCATGGAGGTGAAGCGCCAGCTGGATGTGCTCGACCGCCGCCTGGCGGAGAGCAGGTTCATCGCCGGCGACGACTACTCGATCGCCGACATGGCGATCTGGCCCTGGTACGGCAGTCTCGTGAAGGGCGTGCTGTACGAGGCCGGCGAGTTCCTGTCGGTGCAGGACTACACGCACGTCCAGCGCTGGACCGACATGATCGCCGAACGCCCGGCCGTCCATCGCGGCCGGATGGTCAACCGGACCTGGGGCGATCCCTCGAGCCAGCTCCCCGAACGCCATGACGCCAGCGACTTCGAGGCCAAGACGCCCGGCGCGGCGAAGGTGACGACCTGACGGCGGCGGGCGGGCGGGTCCGCCGACTTGTCCGATAACCTATGTCGGTCGGCCAAGGCTCCCTTCCAGGAGCCTTGAATCAGAGCCGCATATCGCCCCTAGCCCCAATTGAGTCCGGATTCTCAGCGGCCCGCCGGCAGCCGCATCCTGCATTGCCGGATCACGCCGTTCGTCGCGGCGCGGATATTGCTCGTCGAGAATTTGATCACCTCGCGCCCGCCGCGCAGTTCCAGACTTTCCGCCGACAGAAGCTTGGACATGGTGCTTGGGCTGACTTTCCCAAATCCCCCCTCCGCGCTGTCCCATGAAATCACTGTCGTCATCTGCTGACCTTCGATCACGACCAGCGTCGGCAAACGAATATATAGAGCCCGCATGTAGTTTGACACGGCCGTCCTGCGCGGCTCCGGCATGGTCGTGGCGTCGTCGAAGTAGCCCGCGCTGACGCCCACGACGCCATCTATGCAGTCGATGAAGAGCGTCACCGACGCCCCGTATTTCACGAACGTCTTCGCCTCGGCCGACATCACCGGAGGGTTTCCGCCTTGATTGGAAACCCACGGAATTTGCGTCTGAGGCGCCGGGCTGGCCGGCGCCGCAAGGCCGCGTCCTGGGAAGACGACGACGGCCGCAGCCAACAGGCAAATGACGTTTTTCATCCCGCTACCCAAGTTCCAGTTCCACTTCACGACCTGGGCTGCGCACGACCGCAAGGCTAGGCGTGCGGCTTGACCAGGCGATTTCTGGCGGCCGCCGCACCTTCGCCGGCGCCATCCCGCAGATCATCACGCCCAGCGAGCGGCGCCATCGGAACTCAGCCACAAGCGGGCCAACTTGGCGCGCGGTCACGGACGCGCCTGCGGCCGGAGCAGGAATCCGATCGCCACATCGGCGGCGTCGCGGCCTCGGGCGATCACCACGCGTCCGATGCGCGGCATGTCGTGACGCGCATCGAACGGGTGCCAACCACCTTCGAGTAGGCCTCGAACCCAGCGCTGAATTTCATCGGCGCGTCGGAACGCGAAATGCCGATGTCGCCGAGGTAGCCGTTGCAGTAGTGCGTCGGGATGTCCGGCAAAGCGTCACCGACAGGCGGGCGTAGTCGCGCCTCCTCCTTCGCCTTGCGCGCCTCGCGAAGGGACATCTCGGAATAGGACTCCGGCGCGAGCCCGAAGACTCGGACCGTGATTCAGCGTTCGCAGCTTCGCATTGGACAGCGGCATAGCTGTTGGTATCCCGCGAAAATTTGCAGGATCATGCCATGGGCGCAGCCACCACTCAAGCGTGTGGAGCCGAATTTCGATGGAAACACCTGAAGCGATACGGGGCGTTTTCCGTTATTATTCCGCTATTTATGCGGAAATCGAGAAACGGCCTGAGATCGCCTGAAAAGCGGCGCTGGTGGGCCCGGTAGGACTCGAACCTACAACCAGACCGTTATGAGCGGTCGGCTCTAACCATTGAGCTACAGGCCCGGCGCAGCGGCGCGGTCCCGCCGGTTACCATGGGCTGCACGCGCCTTAAAGCCTACGTTCAGCTTGGCTTTGCGAAGGGGTGGAGACCGCCGCCCCCCTTCATTGGGGAAAGCCTGCGGCCACGATAGAGTTCGCTTCGAACCCATGACCAGGAGAGCATCGATGATCACCCTCGTCCGCGCCGGCGCGATCGGCCTGTTGCTGGCCACGGCGGGAGCCGCGCCGGCCGCCCTCGCCCAGGCGGCGCCCGCCGTGGCGGACAGCCCGGTCCGCGCCAGCATCCTGAACCTCTCCGCCCAGGGCGAGGTCCGGCTCGCGCCCGACATGGCGACGATCAATCTGGGGGTCGTCACCGAAGCGCCCACCGCCGCCGGCGCCCTGCAGGCCAATGCGGCCCAGATGACCAGGGTGATCGCGGCCCTGCGCAAGGCCGGGATCGCCGACAAGGACATCCAGACCTCGGGCCTGAACCTCGGCGCCCAGTATGACTATGTGCAGAACGAGCCTCCGAAGCTGCGCGGCTATCAGGCCTCAAACCAGGTGACGGTCAGCGTCCGCGACCTGGCGCGCCTGGGCCAGGCCGTCGACGCCACGGTGAACGCGGGCGCCAACCAGGTGAACGGGATCAGCTTCGGCCTGGCGGATCCGACCACGGCCGAGAACGCGGCGCGGGAGAAGGCGGTCAAGGCGCTGAGCGCGAAGGCGAACCTCTACGCCAACGCCACCGGCCACCGGATCGTGCGCCTGGCCTCCCTGAGCGAGGGCGGCGGATATTCGCCCCCTCCCCCGACCCCGGTCTATGCCATGGCGCGGATGGACAAGGCCGAATCCACCCCGGTCGCGGCCGGCGAGCTGAGCGTGCGGATCGACATCAACGGCGTCTACGAGATGACCCGCTAGACGCGCCGGAGGCGGTCGGCGTCGCGCCGACCGCCCGAGCGGACCAGGTCCGCTCCGATACCCTGCCCCGACGACCCGGCGCCATTTGCGCCGGAAGGCCCCGCCCCCAGGCGGCGGAGGCGTAGTTCCAACTCGACAAATTATAGTCAAGCTTGGACCGAGTTTTTCACGGATATCCCCGACCAAGACCAAGCAGAACGCCTTGCCGACAAGGTAAATCTACGGTGAAGCTGTTTACGGTCTGTTTGGAACTCGCGTCGTTGTGTTGCCCGCAAGACCCGAGCCGCGACAGGTCACTGTGACATTTCAGGTCCGGGGTCGGCATTCGCCTCAAGCGGGGAGAGTGAGACGATATGCCTTATCCACCCGCCGAAGGTTTCCAGCCACAAGGGCCATCACGTTGAGATTAGCGAATCGCGGATGAAATAATGGGGCCATCCGCGATGCGTCCACTGTACGAAACGTACAAAACGAGAAAGCACCATCGAGTATGAGCACCGTCGTCGTATCCAGCGCCGCTGAACTGCAGAGCGCTCTATCCTCGGCCCAGGGCGGAGACGTCATCAGCCTGGCGGCCGGAAACTACGGCGATGTTACTATCAGCAAGAATTTCTCTTCCGACGTAACGATCACGTCGCAAGGCGCCGGCTCTCCCGCCGTGTTCCACACGCTGACGCTCAATTCGAGCTCGCACCTCCGACTGGAGGGCGTTGATGTCAATTTTACGCCCACCAGCTCGACCTACGCCTGGTCCCCGGCGGTGTCGTTCAGCAGCTCCAGCGACATCACCTTCATCAATTCCCGCGTGACCGGCGGGCCGGCGGTGACCGGGGTCGACCAGGCCGCCGCCAGCCTGGATTCCACGGAAAACGTCCTGGGCCTGCCGACGGGCTATGGAATCCTGATCGGCAAGTCGACCGGCGTGACCATCTCCGGGGTCGAGGTCTCCCAGGTCAACAAGGGCATCGTGATCGCCACGTCCAACTTCGTGACGGTGGCCAACAGCGACATTCACAATACGCGGACGACGCCCATCGTCGCCGGCGGCGGCAGTCACATCACCATCGACTCCAACCACATCCATGACGTCACGCCCTGGCACTGGGGGTCCGGCGATCACGCCGACTTCCTGGCCATGTGGACCAATGCGGGCCAGGCCTCGGCCAGCACCGACATCCGGATCACCAACAACCTGATGGAACAGGGCCAGGGCACGGCCGTGCTGGGCATGTGGCTGCAGGGCGGATCCGTCGGGTTCAGCGGCGTGACCATCTCCGGCAACACCTTCCTGAACGGGAATTTCCAGGGCATCACCCTGTGGGACACGTCCAACGCCAGCGTCGACCACAACACCCTGCTGCAGACCAGCGGCGACTCCAAGGCGCGGCCGAGCATCCTGCTGTCGTCGGGCGCCCACAACATCACGGTGAGCGACAACATCACCGGCGCCGTCAACGACCAGTCGGGCTCGGCGGGCACGCTGGCCAACACGTTCTCGAACAATGTGCTGGTGCAGAAGTGGAGCGCGGCCGGGGCCGGCTATTATTCCAGCGACCTGATCGCCCGGATCGACCAGCTGGGCGACTATTCGAGCGTCCACAGCTTCGTGCTGGGCCAGGTGCCGGGCGGGAACGCCGGCCAGAGCGCCCAGCTCCCGAGCCAGGCCCTGAACGGCGGGGCGGCCGACGACCTGCTGGTGGGCAGCAGCGTGGACAATCTGACGGTGTCCGCCGGCGCAGGCGCCGACACCATCTATGGCGGCCAGGTGCAGAGCTATCTTCGCGGTGACGACGGCAACGACTGGATCGTCGCACGCCAGGGCTTCAACGACGTTGGCGGCAATGCCGGCGACGACACCCTGTTCGGCGGAACCGGCGCGGACTGGCTGGTGGGCGGCAAGGGCAACGACGTCATCAACGGCGGCTCGGGCGGACAGATCCTCTACGGCAACATGGGCGAGGACAAGGTCACTGGCGGCGACGGCGCCGACGTGGTTCGGGGCGGCCAGGGCGACGACACCATCTCGGGCGGCGCCGGGGCCGACTGGCTGTCCGGGGACCTCGGCCAGGACGTGATCACCGGCGGGGCCGGTGCGGACATCTTCCACACCTCCGCCAACGCCGGCGTGGACTGGGTGAACGACTTCAACAGCGCCGAGGGGGACCGGGTGCTGATCGACGCCGGCACGGTCTGGACGCTGCGCTTCGACGGCTCGAACGCCATCATCGACCTGGGGAGCGGCTCCCAGATGGTGCTGGCGGGCGTGAGCCAGGCCACCCTGGGCGACTGGCTGATCCACTGAGCAAGCCGCGGCCGGTCCTTGCACCGGCTGCGGGGTCGCGCGAGGCTCCCGCCGCAAGGGAGCGCGCCATGGATCCGTTCGAGCAGACCTGGGACCACCTGACCGTCCGCCGCGAAGGCGCGGTGGCGGAGGTGCGGCTGAACCGGCCCAAGGCCCGCAATGCGCTGAACACCGCCCTGATGGGCGAGCTGACCGCCTTCGCCCGCGCCGTGCGCCGGCGCAGCGACCTGACCGCCGTGATCCTGACCGGGACCGAAACCTACTTTTCCGCCGGCGCCGACCTGGCGGCCCAGGGCGAACGGCGCAGGCCCACCCTGCTGGAAACCCGCGAGGCGGCGATGGCGGGCCCGGACATGTGCGAGGCCTGGGAGGAGATCGAGGCGGTGACCCTGGTGGCGCTGGAGGGCTACTGCATCGGCGGCGGCTGCGCCCTCGCCGTGGCCTGCGACTTCCGGATCATGGGCGAAACCAGTTATCTGCGGCTGCCCGAAGTGCCCCTGGGCATCAATATGAGCTGGCGCAGCCTGCCGCGCATCACCGCTCTGGTGGGTCCCGCCCGCGCCAAGCGGTTCGTGATGTTCGGCGAGGCGGCCAACGCGGCCACCTGCCTCGACTGGGGATTCTGCGACGAGGCCGTGCCGGAC
Organism: Phenylobacterium sp.; assembly: GCA_036279815.1. Classification (GTDB taxonomy): domain Bacteria; phylum Pseudomonadota; class Alphaproteobacteria; order Caulobacterales; family Caulobacteraceae; genus Phenylobacterium. Next base: position 6,633 of record DASUIJ010000248.1, read on the forward strand.
GGCCAGGCCCTGGCGACCGCCCATGCCTGGGCCGAAAAGCTCACGGCCCTGCCGCCCCTGCCCGTCCGGATGACCAAGGAGGCGATCAACGCCGCGTCCCAGGGCGGAGCCCACGCCGCAACCTTCATGGACCGCGACCAGTATCTGCTGACCAGCCGCAGCGCCGACTTCCGGGAAGGCGCGCAGGCGTTCCTCGAGAAGCGTCCGCCCCGCTTCCAGGGTGACTGAGGCGCGCTCCGCGCAGGCGGGTGCGGGTTCGGCGGCATAACCCGGCGGCTGAACGGGTCGGTGGGCTGTACCGCTTCGATCGGAGAGGGTGTGGCCCTAGAGGCCGCCGGCCTTGAAGGCGATCTTCAGCTTGTCGGCGACCGCCACGCCGGGCGGCGTCTTCGTGCCTTCCATGCTGGCCGCGTACACCAGTTCCGGATGCCCTTCGACCGGCCCCGCCGCCCACGCGACGGTGCGCGTGCCGTCGGCGCTGGACGCGCAGCTGGAATTCACCTTGGCCGCGTTCGGCGCGGTCGCCTTGAGGAGGTCGTCCGTGGTGCGGGTCGCGGCGCCCTCGCAGGTCGGCCAGGCCTTGCCGCAGGTGACGTGGGTTCCGAACTGGTAGACCCCGTCGCCCGTTCCGATCTTGCCGATCCGGACGCAGGTGTTGGGATCCCCAACCAGCTTGTTGATCGAGATGTCCAGCGCCTCGCGGGCCACGCCCTTGGGCGCCTGGGGCGAACAGGCGGCGACCGACAGGGCCCCAAGGCCCAGGGCCAGGAGAACCGCCGCGGTCTGCCGGGCGTTCATGCGGCTAGCTTGATGTGGTTGCCGTCG
>DASUIJ010000249.1:0-17212 GCA_036279815.1 Phenylobacterium sp.
GGCCTCGGCGGAGCGCTGGGCCAGCGCCCGGACCTCGGAGGCGACCACGGCGAAGCCCTTGCCCGCGTCTCCGGCGCGCGCGGCCTCGACCCCGGCGTTCAGCGCCAGCAGGTTGGTCTGGAAGGCGATCTCGTCGATCACCCCGATGATCTGGCCGATCTGCTGGGAGGACTGCTCGATCTCGCCCATGGCGGCGACGGCGTGCCGGACGGTCTCGCCGGATTCCTCGGCGTCGGTCCTGGCCTCCTGGGCGGCGGTGTCCGCCTGGGCGGCGCCTTCGGTGGCGCGGCGGACGGTGGCGGTGATCTGGTCGAGGGCGGCGGCGGTCTGTTCCAGGCTGGCCGCCTGCTGCTCGGTTCGGCGCGACAGGTCGTCGGCGGCATGGCTGATCTCAGAGGCGCCGGCCTGGATGCCCACCGCCCCCGAGACCACGGCGGAGATCGCCTGTTCCATCTGCTCGGCGGCGACGTTGAAGCTCTGGCGCAGGCCCGCATAGTCGCCGGAGAGACCGTCGGTGATCCGATGGCGCAGGTCGCCGTGGGCCAGGGCGTCCAGGGCCCGCGACATGCCCCCGATGGCCGCGTCCTTGTCGGCGCCGGCGCGGGTCAGGTCCTGCCGGACGGTCTCGAGTTCGCGTTCGGCCGTCTCGGCGCGGCCGAGGGCGCGGATGTGCGCCTCGTCCAGGGCGGCGGCGACGGCGGCGCAGATCTCGCCCGCGGTGCGGTCGCGGCCGCCGGCCTTCACGCCGAAGCCCCTGGGCCAGTTCGCGGCGAGGATCGCCCGGACACGGTCTTCGATCGCGGCGGTGTCAGGCTTGCTCATGCGGCCCGTCCATCTGTCCTGGGAACCTGGGTGTGGTCACGGCGGGGATCAGAACTCCTCCCAGCCGTCGGCTTCGGCCTGCGGCCTGCGAAGCGCGGCCACGGCGGCCCGCGACGAGGCGCGGTGGTGGCTGGCCGCCCTGACCATGGGCTGGCGGCGCACCGGATGGTCGTCCTGGTCGGCCTGGCCGTGCTCCACGCGGAACCGGGAGACGGACTCGGCCAGACCCTCGGCTTCCTGGGCGAGGCTGTGGCTGGCGGCGGTCGACTGCTCGACCATGGCCGCGTTCTGCTGGGTGACCTGGTCCATCTCGTTGATGGCGGTGTTCACCTGATGCAGGCCCGTCGCCTGCTCCTGGGCGGAGGCGGCGATCTCGGTGACGAGGGTGTCGATCTCGGCCACCCGGTCGACGATGCGCTGCAGGACCTGGCCGGTCTCGCCCACCAGCTTGACGCCGCTCTGGACCTGGGACGCGGAGGCCGAGATCAGCGCCTTGATCTCCTTGGCCGCGTCGGCGGAACGCTGGGCCAGCGCCCGGACCTCGGAGGCCACGACGGCGAACCCTCTGCCCGCGTCGCCGGCCCGGGCGGCTTCGACGCCCGCGTTCAGCGCCAGGAGGTTGGTCTGGAAGGCGATCTCGTCGATCACCCCGATGATCTGGCCGATCCGGGACGAGGAGTCCTCGATCTCGCTCATGGCCTTGACCGCCTGGCGCACGACGTCGCCGGAGGTCTGGGCGTCGCCGCGGGCGGCCAGCACCACGTCGGACGCGGTCTTGGCGCCCGAGGCGGTCTTGCGCACCGTCACGGTGATCTGGTCCAGGGCGGCGGCGGTCTCTTCCAGGCTGGCGGCCTGCTGCTCGGTGCGCCGCGACAGGTCGTCGGCGGCGGAGGAGATCTCGCCGGCGCCGCTGCGGATCGCGCCCGCGCCGCCGATGATCTCGTTCAGGGTGGTGGAGAGCCGGCCGATGGCGCCGTTGAAGTCGGCGCGAAGCTGCTCGTATTCGGAGGGGAAGGTCGCGTCGATCCGGTAGGCCAGGTCGCCCTGCGCCAGGTGGCCAAGGGCTTCGGCCAGGTTGCGGACCACGGCGAGGCGTTCCTGCTCCACGAAGGACTGCAGCGACTGGCGTTCCTCGGCGGCGTGGGATTCGGCGAAACGGGCCTCCTCGGCGGCGCGCATGGCGTCCTCGGCCTCGCGGGTCGCCTCGTGGGCGCGGTCCAGAAGGACGGAGCTGCGGTCGAACATCTTGGCGATGTTCTGCGAGGCCCACATCAGGGCCACCGCCTCGGCGACCAGGATGACGGCGTGCAGGATCACCCGGGCCAGGTCGCCGCCGCCGGGGAACACGGCCGCGGGAAGGACGAGGTTGAGCAGGAGGTGGTGGGCGGCGACCATGCCGGCGCCGGCCAGGATGACCGTCCAGTCGCAATAGATGACCAGGGCGGCCAGGGCCGCGAAATAGGCCATGTGCATGTCGATCTGCCAGGCCCGCCCGGCGAACGCCGCGACCAGCAGGGAGGTGACGCCCATCAGCCCGACCGACACGGTGATGCGGGTCGCCGGACCGCCGTCGTCCATCTTGCGGACCCCGGTGGCGGCGGCGGCGATGGCGGCGGCGGAGAGGCCGAGCATGATCCAGGGGCCCTTCACCGCCAGGGCGGTGACGGCGACGATCGGCGCGAGCGCCCAGAGGAGTCCGGTCAGCACCCGGTCCCCGAAGCGGCGTTGTTCGGCGAGGTTCTCAAACATTGTTGGCTCCGCACAGGCCGGCGAGGCCGGGGTCGAGGCTGAGCAGGGCCCCGGCGGCGCGCAGGCGCGGCCCTGCGGGGCCGTGCTCCGAGCGGACCACCACCACGAAGGGGACTCCGCCGACGGCGACGACGTCTCCGGCATGGGCTGCGGCGGCCAGCACGCCCGACTGTTCCCACCAGGGCGGGAACACCCCTGCGGCCAGGGCGGCGTCATGCGATCCGCCCTCGGCGACGAGGGACATCGACAGGGCGGCCAGGCCGACCATCAGCCCCGGCGCCCAGGACCAAAGGCCCGGTCGCTCCTGTCGCCCGCCTCGAACATTCGAAGGTTCGCTCATGCCCCGCCCAGATGACCCCGCGCCGCAATCCGTGCACGGACCCTTTCGGGCCCGGACCAGAGCGGATTCGGCGCTCAAAATGGGTACGTGGCGCGGCTTGAAGAAATGGTTACCGCGAGCGCTGGAGCGCTTCCGAGGCGCGCAAAAATTTTGAAACAAAATCAATCAGGTGTGTGGTTACCGCGACATTCTGGCGCTGGCCGCCCGCGCAAAGCCGGGCTGTCGGAAAGCTCGCATGGGGAGAGTGATGAAATCCGCTCGCGCTCAGGTGGCTTGAAGGGAACCCGGCTGCGTTCCGTCGGGTCAGACTTGAACCGGTCGGCCGGGGGTGCTGGGCTGTCGGCGCCGGACCTTGTGAGGAGACCGCCATGGACCTGAAGCTGACGCCCGAGATGGCCGCCTTCCGCGACGAGGTTCGCGGCTTCCTGGAGGCGCACCGCGCCGAGTACGCGGAGGGCTCGGGCGCCGAGCGTCCGCGCGACGCGGCCCTGGCCTGGCAGCGCAAGCTGATCGACCATGGCTATGCGGCCCGGACCATCCCCAAGGCGTACGGCGGCTACGGCGCCGAGCCCGACATCCTGAAATCCCGGATCATCGCCGAGGAGTTCACCCTGGCCGGCGCGCCGCGCGGCTTCGCCAACCAGGGCATCTCCATGCTGGTCCCGACCCTGCTCGAGGTGGGGTCCGAGGAACAGAAGACGAAGTGGATCGGCCCGACCCTGCGCGGCGAGGTCGTCTGGTGCCAGGGCTATTCGGAACCGGGCGCCGGCTCCGACCTCGCCTCCCTGCAGACCAAGGCGGTGGAGGACGGCGACGACTTCCTGATCTCGGGGTCGAAGATCTGGACATCGACCGCGGCGCAGGCGGACATGATCTTCTGCCTGGTGCGGACCGAGCCGCAGGCGCCCAAGCACGACGGCATCTCCTACATCCTGTTCTCGATGAAGACGCCGGGCATCGAGGTGCGGCCGCTGAAGACCATGACCGGGTCGGCGGAATTCAACGAGGTGTTCTTCACCGACGTGCGGGTGCCCCAGAGCGCGGTGGTCGGCGGGCGCGGGCGGGGCTGGTTCGTGGCCAACGCGACCCTGAAGCACGAGCGCGGGATGCTGGGCGACCCCAACGCCACCGAGGCCCGGCTGCATTCGCTGGTCGAGCTGATGACCCGCGAGACCGTCGACGGCCTGCGGTTGATCGACGATCCGGTGTTCGCCGACCGGCTGATGCAGCTCCAGGCGCGGGTCATGTCCATGAAGTTCAACGGCCTGCGGACGGTGACGGCCTCGATGACCGGGGAGAGCGCGGGGCTGGCCGGCATGGTGGTCAAGCTGCAGGGATGCGAGATCAACCATCAGTTGTCGGCCCTGGCGATCGACGCCCTGGGCGAACTGGGCGTGCTGTACGAGGACGGGCCGCACCTGCGGGCCAAGGGAAACTGGCAGCGCAGCTACATGTTCGACCTGGGCCTGATCATTGGCGGCGGCACGGCGCAGATTCAGAAGAACATCATTTCCGAGCGCGGGCTGGGCCTGCCGCGCGAACCCAAGCTGGCGGCGGTCTGACCATGGATTTCTCCCTCACCACCGATCAGAAGATGATGCAGGAGTCCCTGCAGCGGACCCTGGGCGACGCCGCGCCGCTGGAGCGGACGCGCCGGTTCGCCGACGACCCGGCCGACCCGGGTTCCGACATCTGGGCGGCCCTGACGGACTTCGGCCTGCCGGGCATCGTGATCCCCGAGGAATACGGCGGGCTGGGCCTGAAACTGCTGGACGCGGCGCTGATGTCCGAGGCCCTGGGCCGGGCGGCGGCGCCGGCGCCGTTCCTGGGCGCGGTGCTGGCCCCCCTGGCCCTGCTGCACGCCGGGTCGCGGGAGCAGCAGGCCCACTGGCTGCCGAAACTGGCGTCCGGCGAGGTGACCGCGGCGGCGGCCATCTCCGAGGGCGTGGCCGGCGCCCGCGACGGGGCGGGCGTCAGCGCCTCGGGCGGGCGGCTGTCGGGCAAGGCGCTGTTCGTCCTCGACGGAATGAGCGCGCAACTTATCGTGGTGGGCGACCGGGACGGAGGGCTGCACCTGGTGCGCGGCGACGCCCAGGGCCTGAGCCGCGAGATCATGACCGGCATCGACCTGACCCGGCGGATGGCCGAGCTGCGCTTCGACAACGTGGCCGCCGAGCCCCTGGCCGGGGCGGCGGGCGGGCTGGAACGGCTGCGCGACGCCGGCTGGGTGCTGCTGGCGGCCGACACCCTGGGCGCCTGCGACGTGATGATCGCCAAGGCGGTGGACTACGCCAAGGAGCGGCGGCAGTTCGGCCGGGTGATCGGCTCGTTCCAGGCGGTGAAGCACCTGTGCGCCGAGATGGCGGCCGAGACCGAGCCGTGCCGGGCCCTGGTCTGGTACGCCGCCTACGCCTTCGACGACGCCCCCGAGGAGGCGTCGCTGACCGCGGCCCACGCCAAGGCGCACACCTCGGAGGTCGGCCGGTTCGTCGCCCGCACCGCGACCGAGGTGCACGGCGGCATGGGCATCACCGACCTCCTGGGCCTGCACTACTGGTTCAAGCGGGTGGGCCTGAACCGGCAGCTGCTGGGCGGTCCCGAGCGGGTGCGGCGGCTGGCCGCCCGGATCCAGGGCCTGGTGGCCTGACCGGAGGCGGCCGGCGGGCCCGGCCTATCGACCGGTGAAGATCGGCGCGCGCTTCTCCAGAAAGCTCTTCACGCCCTCGCGGTGATCCTCGGTGGCGAACAGCCGGTAGATGATCTCGATCGCCCAGGCCCCCACCTCGCGTGGGTCGCCGTGGGTGGTGCGTCGCAGGCCCTGCTTCATGTAGCGCAGGGCCAGGGGCGGGTTGGCGGCGATGCGGGCGGCCATGGCCTCGGCGGCCGGCAGGAGCTCGTCGTGCGGGACGGTGCGGGAGACCAGACCGATGCGGGCGGCCTCGGCGCCGTCGATGGGATCGCCGGTGAACAGCAGCTCGGCCGCCTTGGCGGGACCGACGATGGCGGGCAGCATCCACAGCCCGCCCACGTCGCAGATCAGGCCGCGCTTGATGAACAGCTCGGCGAACACCGCCTTCTCCGAGGCGATGCGGATGTCGGCGTAGAGCGCCAGCTCCATGCCCCAGCCGACGGCGGCGCCGTTCACCGCGGCGATCACCGGCTTCTCGCAGTCGATGGCGGCCATGGCGGCCGGGGTCGGCTCGAAGCGCACGCGGGGGGGCCGCGCGGCCCCGGCGGCCGGCGCCTCGCCGGTCATCATCTCCTTGACGTCCTCGCCGGAACAGAAGGCGGGATCGGCGCCGGTGACCAGCACGCAGCGGACCTCGGGATCGGCGCTGGCGTGGCGGAAGGCCGCCTCGATCTCGGCATAGGCGCGGGGGTTCAGCGCGTTGCGCCGCTCCGGCCGGTTCAGGGTGATGCGGGCGATGTGGTCGCTCACCGCGTAGAGCACGCAGGTGAAGTCGGCGGTCTCGATCAGGGCCATGGCGTTCCTCCCGGCGGGTGGGGTCCCGTCCTTGGGCGCAGCATGGGCCCCCTGTCGCAACGTCAGAGAAGCCCCATTGGCGCGCCGTTAGGGAAGGTGGATAGGCTTGCCGCAAGCAAGAGAGAAGGGACGAGCCATGAGCGAAGATCCGGGGACGCCGAACCTGGGCGATGTCAGGACCGCCCACCGGCTGGACGAAGCCGCGCTGGACCGCTGGCTGGCGGCCCATGTGGAGGGCTACCGCGGCCCCCTTAGCGTGCGCCAGTTCCAGGGCGGGGCGTCGAACCCGACCTATCTGCTGACCGCCGGCGAGGCGCGCTACGTGATGCGCAAGAAGCCGCCGGGCCAGCTGCTCGCCAGCGCCCATCAGGTGGACCGCGAATACCGGGTGATGAAGGCCCTGGGCGGGACCGGCTTCCCCGTCCCGCGGATGCGCGCGCTCTGCGAGGACGAGAGCGTGGTGGGCACCAGCTTCTACGTGATGGATTTCCTGGAGGGACGGATCTTCCGCGACGCCCGGCTGCCGGGCATGGCGCCCGCGGAACGGACGGCGATCTACGATGAGCTGAACGCCGTGATGGCCCAGCTGCACGGGATCGATCCCGCCGCCGTGGGGCTCTCCGACTACGGCCGCCCGGGCAACTATTTCGAGCGCCAGATCGGGCGCTGGATCAAGCAGTACCGGGGCGCCGAGACCGAGCATATCCCGGCCATGGAGGCGCTGATCGCCGAGCTTCCCGGACGCGTCCCCGCCGACGACACGGTGACCATCGCCCACGGCGACTACCGCCTCGAGAACGTGATGTTCCACCCCACCGAGCCGCGGATCATCGCGGTGCTGGACTGGGAGCTGTCGACGCTGGGCCATCCCCTGGCCGACCTGGCCTACAACTGCATCCTCTGGCACTCGCGCTCGGAAAGCTGGGGCACCCTGGACGGGATCGACCTGGCCAGTTCGGGCATCCCGACCGAGGATGAATACGTCGCCGCCTATTGCCGGCGGACGGGGCGGACGGGGATCGTCGACTTCCCCTTCTACCTGGCCTTCTCGCTGTTCCGCCTGGCCTCGATCTCCCAGGGCGTGTTCAAGCGCAATCTCGACGGCATCGGCACGCGCGAGCCCAGCACCGACAATTCCGGCGTCTGGACCCTGGCGGAGACGGCGCTGGCGGTGCTGCGGCGCTGAGCCGAACCCGGCTCGAGCCCGGCGGGGTCCCTAGGGCGTCACAAGGCCAGCGCGCATATCGGGATGCACCAGCTCGTGCAGCTCCGGGCGCTTGGCGATGTAGGCGTGGAAGAAGGGGCAGAGCGGCTTGACCCACAGCTTGTTCTCGCGGGCGTAGGCCAGGCCTGACTGGACCAGCTTGCCGCCCACCCCCTTGCCGCCGAACGCCGGGGGCACGACCGTGTGCGGGAAGACGATGCTGTCCGGCTCAAGGCGGTACTCGGCGAAGGCCACCTCGTCGCCCAGGATGGCCTCGAAGCGCTGGGTGGCGGTGTTCATCACCACGGCGAGGTCGGGGTCGGACATGGCGAGGCTCCAGGGGTTCGAGGGCCCCCAGGCCTGCGCAGGCGTGGGGGGCCGGATTTCGCGACTGTTTCAGTATCGCGGCGCGAATCGAAACGGAAATGGCCGCGACCTGTGCGAGAATGCAGCGAATACTAGGGAGCAACTCCATGATCCGCAGATTCTCGACCCTCGCCGCCCTGGCGGTGATCGGCCTCGCCGCGCCGGCCAGCGCCCAGATGGCCCAGCCCGGCCAGCCGGGAATGATGATGTCCCACGACATGGGCCCGCCCTCCGCCGAGATGGCGAAGGCCATGGCGGACAAGCGCGCCCAGCAGGCGCGCGACATGCACGTGATCCTGCGCCTGCGGCCCGACCAGGAAGCCGCCTGGCGAGCCTATGAGGCCGCGATGGCCCCGGCCGACCATCAGATGATGATGATGGACGGGTCGCATGGGTCGCCCGCGACGACGCCCGAGCGCCTGGACATGATGAGCCGGCACATGGCCCAGATGGAGGCCTTCCGCGCCAAGCACGACGCGGCGATCCGCGCCTTCTACGCCGCGCTCAGCCCGGACCAGCAGCAGGTGTTCGATGCGCTGGAGCGCATGCGCGGTCCCCACGGCGCCGGTCACGGCGGCCAGATGATGATGATGATGATGGGCGGGCAGCACCCGCCGATGTCGCCGAACTAGAGCCGATCGCCCACGGCGTGGCGGCGTTTGGGGCAATTGTGGCGGCCGTGCGATAGATCAGCCACAGTTATCGGCCACGGACGGACCATGAACCTGGCCCTGAACACCAACCTCACCGCGCAGGTCCTGGTCGTCGACGACGACCAGGACCTGCGGGAGCATATCGCCGACTACCTGGCCCAGCACGGCTACGGCGTGCACGGCGCCGCCAACGCGGCGGCCATGGAGCAGGTCCTGGCCGCCGCGCCCATCGACCTGATCGTGCTGGACGTGATGATGCCGGGCGAGGACGGCCTGTCGGTCTGCCGGCGGCTGTCCGACGCCGGAGGCCCGGCGATCATCATGCTGAGCGCCATGGGCGAGGAGATCGACCGGATCCTGGGCCTGGAGCTGGGGGCCGACGACTATGTCGCCAAGCCCTGCAGTCCGCGCGAGCTTCTGGCGCGGGTCCGCGCGGTTCTGCGCCGACGGGAGGACAGCCGCGCCGGCGCGGCGCCCAAGGGCAAGGCCTACCATTTCCTGGGCTTCACCCTGGACGCCATGCGACGGACCCTGCGGGCGCCCAACGGGGTGTCGATCCTGCTGACGGCCGGGGAGTTCTCGCTGCTCTCCGCATTCCTGGAAAATCCGCAGCGGATCCTGTCCCGCGACCAGCTGATCGAGAAGGCCAGGGGCGGCGACAGCGAGGTGTTCGACCGGGCGGTGGACGTTCAGATCAGCCGCCTGCGCCGTAAGCTGAACGACTGCGCCCCGCAGGAGATCATCAAGACCTTTCGCGGGGCGGGCTACATGTTCGACGCCAAGGTGACCCGACCGTGAAGGCCGGCGGGCGCACCGGGGCGCCCATCGCCCTGCAGCTGGTGGCGCTGCTGGTCGTGAGCCTGATCGCCGCCCAGCTGATGACCTTCGCCGTGGTGGTGCTGATGCCGCCCCCGGCCCGCGCCGTCTATCGCCTTGAGGACGTCGCCCAGGCCCTGCGCGGCGGCTCGCTGCATCCGCGTTACGGCCGGGAGCTGGCCCGCAGCGTGCAGCAGGACGCGCCGACGGAGCCGGAGCTTCGCCCGCCGCCGCGCGATCCGGGCGAGCTGGGCATGATGCAGCCCCCCGGCGAATGGCCGCGGCGGGAGCTGGCCAGCCTGGTCGGCGCCCGCGAGGCCGATGTGCGGCTGATCCAGCACCCGCCCTATTCCGGCATGATGCTGCGCGGACCCTTCAGCATCCGGGTTCCCGGTCGCTTCGTGCAGGCCAGGCCCCCCGCGCCGGGAGAGGGGCCGGGCGGGGTCGCGGGCCGCGACGTGGCGAACGGATCGAGCGGCGGCTTCGCCTCGCGGCCCGCCGGTCCGGCGCTGTTCGGGGAGTTCACCGCCGCCCTGCGCCAGGCGGACGGCCGGTGGCTGGTGGTCCGGCCCAGGCCCGAGCCGTTCCCGAACGACTGGGAGCGGCGCCTGCTGCTGTGGCTGGGCGGGTGCCTGCTGCTGGTGGCGCCGCTGGGCTATCTGTTCGCCCGCCGGATCACCGCCCCGATCGGCGCCTTCGCCCGCGCCGCCGAGACCCTGGGGCGCGACCCGAACGGTCCGCTGATGGCGCTGTCGGGGCCCGCCGAGATCGGCATGGCGGCGCGGGCCTTCAACGACATGCAGGCGCGGCTGAAGCGGTACATCGAGGATCGCACCGCCATGGTCGGCGCCATCAGCCACGACCTGCGCACCCCCCTGGCCCGCATCCGTTTCAAGGTGGAAGGCGCGCCGGAGCCGGTGAAGGCCGCCGTGATCGCCGATGTCGAGCAGATGGAGCAGATGATCTCCCAGGTCCTGGCCTTCATCCGCGACGCCAGCGCCGGGCGGCCGCACGATCGGCTGGACCTGCTGTCGCTGGTGGAGTGCCAGGTGGACGACGCCGCCCAGACCGGCCAGGACGTGGCGCTGGTCGCGAGCGCCGCGGTGACGGTGGAGGCCGACGCCCTGGGCCTGCAGCGGCTGCTGGCCAATCTGGTGGACAACGCCGTCAAGTACGGCGCCCGGGCGCGGATCAGCGTGGCGGAGGCGGACGGCCACGCCGTGGTCGAGATCGAGGACGACGGTCCCGGCCTGGCGGCCGGCGATCTGGAGCGGGTGTTCCAGCCCTTCTATCGCGCGGAGGCGGCCCGGACCCTGGATGGGCGCGGCGTCGGCCTCGGCCTGGCCGTCGCCCGCTCGATCGCCCGGGCGCATGGCGGCGACGTGACCCTGGTGTCCCGCGACGGGGGCCTGATCGCCCGGGTGCGGCTGCCGCTGTCGGCGCGCTAGCCGCGCCGACGGATTCCCGCGGGGTCCCCTTGCCGGACGCGGCCGCGGGCGACAGGATCGCCGCCGAATCCCAGGGAGCTGAACATGAAGACCCGCGCCGCCGTCGCCTTCGAGGCCAAGAAGCCGCTGGAGATCGTCGAGGTCGACCTGGAGGGTCCCAAGGCCGGCGAGGTGCTGGTGGAGATCAAGGCCACGGGCGTCTGCCACACCGACGCCTACACCCTGGACGGGCTGGATTCCGAGGGCATCTTCCCCTCGATCCTGGGGCACGAGGGCGCGGGCGTGGTGCTGGAGGTGGGCGCGGGGGTCACCAGCGTGAAGCCGGGCGACCACGTGATTCCGCTCTACACGCCGGAATGCCGCCAGTGCAAAAGCTGCCTGTCGCGCAAGACCAACCTGTGCACGGCGATCCGCGCCACCCAGGGCAAGGGAATGATGCCGGACGGCACCAGCCGGTTCTCGTACAAGGGCCAGTCGATCGCGCACTACATGGGCTGCTCGACCTTCGCCAACCACACGGTGCTGCCGGAGATCGCGGTGGCGAAGATCCGGTCCGACGCGCCCTTCGACAAGGCCTGCTACATCGGCTGCGGCGTGACCACCGGCGTCGGCGCGGTGGTCAATACGGCGGGGGTCGAGCCGGGGGCGAACGTCATCGTCTTCGGCCTGGGCGGCATCGGCCTCAATGTGATCCAGGGCGCCCGGCTGGTGGGCGCGGGGATGATCGTGGGCGTCGACATCAACCCCGCCCGGGAGGAATGGGGCCGCCGGTTCGGCATGACCCACTTCGTGAACCCGAAGACCATCGACGGCGACATCGTCGCTCACCTGGTGGCGCTGACCGACGGCGGCGCGGACTACACCTTCGACTGCACGGGCAACACCACCGTCATGCGCCAGGCGCTGGAGGCCTGCCATCGCGGCTGGGGCGAGAGCGTGATCATCGGCGTGGCCGAGGCCGGCCAGGAGATCTCCACCCGGCCGTTCCAGCTGGTCACCGGCCGGGTCTGGAAGGGCACGGCGTTCGGCGGCGCGCGGGGCCGCACCGACGTGCCGAAGATCGTCGACTGGTACATGGACGGGAAGATCCAGATCGACCCGATGATCACCCACGTGATGCCGCTGGAGGACATCAACCGGGCCTTCGACCTGATGCACGCGGGCGAGAGCATCCGCAGCGTGGTGGTCTACTGAAGCCGCACGGCGGCCTTGGACGCCGATGACCTGGCGCTCCTGCGCCGTTCAACGCTCGTAAGTGCCGACCAGCTCGGTCTGATCGATCACATGCGGTCGTGCGGCGTCCCACACGCGCTCGGCGTTCGCTTCGGCGGGGATGTCGAGCTGTGGCACGTCCAGGGCGGCGATCCTGAAATGGTAGTGATGGACGCCGTGGCCGGGCGGAGGTTGAGGGCCGTCGTAGCGCGCCTTGCCGAAATCGTTGACCGCCTGCCGCCGGTTTTCAGACTCGGCGCCGACTCCTTCGCGAAGCTCGGCCTGGCTCGGATTGATGCCGTGGATCGCCCAGTGCCGAAACGTCCCTGAGGGAGCGTCCGGATCTTCTACGACCAGTATGAAACTCTTCGCCTCGGCGGGAGGATCGCTCCAACGCAGGGGCGGCGAGATGTTGTCCCCGTCGCGGGCGTACTTCTCCGGAATCGCGCCGCCGTTCTGGAAAACCGGACTGTGCAGGGCGAAGGTCATTTTCGGCTCCCTCTCACTCCCGGCTCAACCACAGTCGGACGCTTCCGGTTCCGCACGGCAGGGCCCGGCCTTCGAGCTGATGAAGGCGGGCGAGAGCATCCGCAGCGTGGTGGTCGGCTGAGGCGGGTCGGACCTAGGGGACGGTGACGAAGAACAGCCCCACGGCGCCGGCCAAGGTGACGCCGGTGAGGATCAGGCCGGTGCGCAGGCGGAAGCGCAGGCTGAAGAACAGCAGGTAGCCCAGCAGGGACAGGCAGAGCACGGCGATCGCGACGGCGTCGATCAGCAGACGCCAGGCCGGGCCGGCGTTCTTGCCCTTGTGGAGGTTCTTGAGCGTGGCCGCCACGCCGACGCTCTCCGACCTGACCTGGGCCCGGCCGGCCTGGAGGTCGAGGACGATCTCCGAGCCGCCGGTGACGCCGCGCACCTTGACCAGGTGGGGCTTGTCGCCCGGCCGCGGCTTCTGGATTTCCCCGCGCAGGCCCAGCCTTTCGATGGCGGCCCGCGCCAGGGCCCTGTCGGGATCGGCCGAGGCCCTGGCGGCGGCCAGCTCGGCGGGGGAGAAATCCACCGCGCGCACCGACCTGGCGGCCTCGGCCTTCAGCCAGTCCTCGTTGTTGAGCAGCAGGCCCGTGGCGGCGAAGAACATCAGGGCCAGGAAGGCCAGGGCCGAGAGCCAGCCGTGCCACAGGCGGGCCTGCCGGTAGATCTGGCCACGGGTGAAGGTCGGGCCGGCGGCGGTGTCGCGGGGCATGGGGGGAGAAAGCCTGGAAACGGGAGGGAGGCGACGAGATGTCTCAAACCTCTCCTACATAAGAATGGCTCGCATTTGCAATAGGGGGCGCATAGGCGCTTGACGGACGCGGCGGGTCCAGGACGTAGTGCGTTCAAACAAGCGTTTGGGAGGCCCCGCATGATCAAGAACCGCATCACCGAGATGCTCGGGGTGAAGTACCCCATCGTCCAGGCGCCGATGGGCTGGATCGCCCGTTCGCAGCTGGCCTCCGCGGTCTCCAACGCCGGTGGGCTGGGGATCATCGAGACCTCTTCCGGGGACCTGCCGGCGGTCCGCGACGAGGTCAAGAAGATGCGCCAGCTGACCGACAAGCCGTTCGGGGTGAACATCGCCCAGGCCTATGTCCGCGACGCCGACATCGTCTCGTTCGTGGTGGACCAGGGCGTGAAGTTCGTCACCACCTCGGCGGGCGATCCCAACCGCTATTGCCAGGCGCTGAAGGACGCGGGCCTGACGGTGTTCCACGTGGTGCCGTCCCTGGCCGCGGCGATCAAGGCCATCGACGCCGGCGTCGACGGCCTGGTGGTGGAGGGCGCCGAGGGCGGCGGCTTCAAGAATTCCCGCGACGTCTCCAGCATGGTGCTGCTGCCGCTGGTCTGTTCGAAGGTCAACGTGCCGGTGATCGCCGCCGGCGGCATGGTCGACGGACGCACCATGGCCGCGGCCTTCGCCCTGGGCGCGGAAGGCGTCCAGATGGGCACCCGGATGGTCTCGGCCGCCGAGAGCCCCGTGCACCAGAACTGGAAGGACGCCATCGTCGCCGCCAAGGAGACCGACACCGTCTTCCTCAACCGGTTCGGACCGGGAGCGGCGCTTCGGGCGCTTCGCACCGAGCGCACCTCGCGCCTGGAGCGCGACCCGGGCGAGGCCGGGGTGATGGCCGAATTCAAGAACACCCAGGCGCTCTACTTCGGCGGCGACATGGAAGCCTCGATCGCTCTGTCCGGCCAGGTCGCCGGCCGCATCGACGAGGTCAAGCCGGTGGCCCAGATCATCCGCGAGACGATCGAGGAGTTCGAGGCGATCATGGCCGAGCTGAGCCGCAAGTACGCGGCCAGGGCGCCGGCCTAGGCGCCGTCAGACCGGCGACTGGCGCGCGGGATTGAGGCCCAGGCCCACATAGCCCAGGGCCGCGGCCTCGCGCACCGCCTGGGAGCGGCCGACCACGTTCAGCTTCTCGGCGGCGTTCTTCAGGTGGAAGCGGACGGTGGGCGCGGAGATGCGCACCTGCTCGCCGATCTCGGCGTCGGTCTTGCCGGCCGCGGCCCATTTCAGGCACTGGATCTCGCGCCGGGTCAGCCGGGGGCCCCCCGAGACGGGCAGGGCGCCGTGGGCGTCGTGATAGGCGCCGATGAACCGCAGCGCCGCGGCGTGCAGGCGCGGCGCCTGGGCCGCGAAGATGTCGGCCACCGGCACGGTGTCGTCGGGGGTCGCCCAGACCACGGCTCCGATCACCCCGCCGGGCATATAGGCGGGCGCGATGATGGCGCAGCCCACGCCGTGGTCGCGGGCGGCGCGGCTGGCGTCGATGCCTTCGAGACTGGCGGTCGGCCGCCAGGTGGCCAGGCGGCCGTCGGCGAAATAGAACGGCTCGGCCATGTAGCGCGCGGCGAGCACGAAGGGCGACTTCAGCGCGAAGCTGCGGTCCTTCCAGTATTCCAGCCCGGGGTCGACCCAGCGGAACAGGGTCTCGGCGTAGGGGCGGCCCTGCGCGTCGACCATGGGTTCGGGGCTGGACAGGTCGGCGCTGACGGCGATGAATGGCAGGCCAAGCTCGCGGCCCAGGGCGGCGATCTCGGCCGCGTAGGGGGCCACAGGGTCATTCTCGCTTCCGGTCATCCCCTCGTTCCTGCCCCGGACTGGGGCGGAAAGCTATCATTCCCGATAGCTTGATTGCGAAGTCGGACTTGGCTCAAGCCGGGGTGACAGGCGACCGCAGGCCGTCGACGGGAGGATATCTGACGTGAACCTCGACCTGACGCCGGAAGACCTCGCGTTCCGCGACGAAGTGCGGACCTTCCTGGAGGAGGCGCTGACGCCGGAGCTGCGCCAGGCCGGCCGCCGGGCGACCAGCGTGTTCATGGACAAGGAATTCAGCCTCGCCTGGCAGAAGATCCTGCACCGGCGCGGCTGGGTCGCCCCGAGCTGGCCGGTGGAGTACGGGGGCCCCGGCTGGAACGAGATGCAGCGCCACATCTACGCGGCCGAGTGCGCCCGGGCGGGCGCGCCCAGCCTGGCGCCGATGGGCCTTCGGATGGTGGGCCCGGTGATCATGGGCTACGGCACGCCCGACCAGAAGGCCCACTACCTGCCCCGCATCCTGTCGGGCGAGGACTACTGGTGCCAGGGCTATTCGGAGCCGGGCGCGGGGTCGGACCTGGCGGCGCTGCAGCTGAAGGCGACGGTCGACGGCGACCACTACGTGCTTTCGGGCTCGAAGCTGTGGACCACCCACGCCCACTGGGCCAACCGGATGTTCTGCCTGGTCCGGACCCGCACCGAGGGCAAGGCCCAGGCGGGGATCACCTTCCTGCTGCTGGACATGGACACGCCGGGGATCACCGTCGAGCCCATCGTGACCCTGGCGGGGGAGCACGAGGTCAACCAGGTGTTCTTCGACAACGTCCGCGTGCCGATGAGCGGCCGGCTGGGCGAGGAGAACGCCGGCTGGACGGTGGCCAAGTACCTGCTGGAGTTCGAGCGGGGCGGCGGCTCCGCGGCCGGGATGAAGGTCGCGCTGGAGCGCCTGCGCCAGCTGGCCCGCGAGGAGGGCTCCGACGCCGGCGGCCGGCTGATCGAGGACCCCGCCTTCCGCGCCAAGCTGGCGGGCGCCGGGGTGGCCCTGGACGCCATCGAGATGACCGAGCACCGGGTGCTGGCCGCCCTGGCCTCGGGCAACGCGCCGGGACCCGCCTCGTCCATGCTCAAGACCCAGGGCACGGAGCTGATGCAGCGGCTGGACGAGATCGCCCTGGAGGGCCTGGCCCACTATGCCGGCGTGCACCAGCCGCAGGCCCGGGCGCCGGGCTCCAACCTGCCCTTCGTCGGCCCCGAGCACGGCCTGATCACCACCGCCCGCTACCTCAACGACCGCGCCGCCTCGATCTATGGCGGCTCCAACGAGATCCAGCGCGACATCATGGCGCGGCTGGTCCTGGGTCTCTGAAACCCAGGCGCGGCGGGGGCGCCGTAGGGGGACCTATCAGCTTCGATAGCTTGTGCGCAGGGACCCTCCTGGCGAGCTTGTCGCCAGTTTGAGCGGGCGCCCATCGCAGGCGCCCGTGTTCTATGGGGAGAGTAATCCAATGAATAAGACACGCGCGCGGCGCGCCCTTCTGGCGCTCGGCGCCTCGGCGATCGCCATGACCAGCGTCACGGCCGCCTGGGCGGAAGCCGCGGCCACCGAGGCCGACAGCACCGTCGAAGCCATCGTCGTCACCGCCCAGCGCCGCGAACAGGCGCTCAACAACGTCGGCATGTCCATCCAGGCCTTCGGGGCCGATCAGCTCCAGGCGCTGCGCGTCACCAACATCCAGGACCTGTCCGCCGCGGTCCCGAGCTTCACCGTCTCGCGGAGCTACCAGGGCGTGCCGACCTACACGCTGCGCGGCATCGGCTTCAACACCATCAACATGTCGGCCACCTCGACGGTCGGCACCTATGTGGACGAAGTCGCCTACGCCTATCCGATGATGAACACCGGCCCGGTGTTCGATCTGCAGCGCGTCGAAGTGCTCAAGGGTCCGCAGGGCACCCTGTACGGCCGCAACACCACCGCCGGCCTGATCAACTTCGTCACCCGCAAGCCGACCAACGAGTTCCAGGCCCGCGGC
>DASUIJ010000250.1:0-4693 GCA_036279815.1 Phenylobacterium sp.
GGCGGCAGCGGCGGCCTGCTGATCGAGCATCGCCTTGATGTGGGGGTCCATGGGGAGTGCCTTCTGCAAACAGGAAACGTGAGGGTCAGCCGACCTGGCGGGTCCGGCCTTCCCAATGGGGAGCGCGGAGTTCGCGGCGCAGGACCTTGCCGGAGGGGTTTCGGGGGAGGACGCCGATCACGTCGACCGACTTTGGAACCTTGTAGCCCGCGATCTGCGACCGGCAGTGGGCGACGATGGAGGCGGGGTCGAGCTCGGCGCCCGGACGCAGCACGACGATGGCCTTCACCGCCTCGCCCCAGCGGTCGTCGGGCACGCCGATGACGGCGGCGTCCGCCACGTCGGGATGGCTCATCAGCGCGTTCTCGACCTCGGCCGGATAGATGTTCTCGCCGCCCGAGACGATCATGTCCTTCACCCGGTCGTGGATGAACAGGTAGCCGTCCGCGTCGAAGAAGCCTGCGTCGCCGGAACGGAACCAGCCCTCGGCGTCGATGGCCTCGGCGGTGGCCTCCGGCCGGTTCCAGTAGCCTTTCATGACGCCGGCCGAGCGGATCTCGATCTCGCCCACTTCTCCCGGCGCGGCGTCACGGCCCTCGATCCGTACACGGACTTCATAGCCGGGCGAGGGCCTGCCGCAGGCCCTGAGCTTGCCCAGGGCCGGATCGTGGGCCTCCGGCGACAGATAGGTCCCACCACCGATGGTCTCCGTCAGGCCGTAGAGCTGCATGAAGTGCGAGCCCAGCCGTTTCTGGGCGCGGGTCAGCACCTCCTCCGAGATCGGCGAGGCGCCGTAATAGACATAGTCCAGGCTGGAGAAGTCCGCCTCGGCCTGGGCGGGATGCTGCAGCACCATGTTGATGATCGCCGGCGCCATGAAGGCGTGCCGGATCGTGTGCTCGCCCATCATGCGCAGCAGCACGCCGATATCGACCTCGCGCATGATCACGGCCCGGGCGCCCTGAAGCAGCGCCAGCATGCCCAGATTGGCGCCGGCCACGTGGAACAGCGGCATGGCGACCAGCACCCCGTCCCCGGGCTCGAACCGCGCCCAGACCTGGGTCGCGCCCTCGAAACAGGCGGCGTAGTTGGTCTCGGTGAGCTGGACCCCCTTGGGCAGGCCGGTGGTGCCGGAGGTGTAGAGCTGAATGACGTCGTCGTCGGGCTCGGCGGCCAGCCCCGGATCGACCGCGGGCTGGGCGCCGATCCAGTCGCGGAATCCGGGCCAGGCCGGATGTCCAGGTTCGAACTGGATGACGGTCTCGAGGTCCTCAAGCTCGGGCAGCAGGCTCTCGATGGCCTGGGCGTAATCGGACCCCACCACCATCAGCCGGCACCCGGCGTCCCGGACGATGAAGGCGATCTCCGGCGGGGCCAGGCGCCAGTTCACCGGCGTCAGGCAGGCGCGGACCTTGAGGCAGCCGAACCAGAGCACGAAGAAGTCGGCGTTGCCCTTGCTCAGCGTCCCGACCCGATCCCCGGGTCGGACGCCTGCGGCCAGCAGGGCCTGGGCGCATTGCGAGGAAAGGCGGTCGAGTTCGGCGTAGCTGATCGCCTCTCCCTCGAACCAAAGGGCCTGGGCGTCAGGACGCGCCTGCGCGTGATAGCGCGCGACGTCGGCTACGCATCGGATATCCATCGTCACTCCCACCTGCCCGGCCCTCGAAACGGGGCCTGGGCGACGAAGAATGAATTCGCACCAGACTGGCGGGTTGGCAACGAGGCGATCGATCCGAAGTCCGTGAAATGGTCGCAGGCGGCCGGCGGAACGCGGCGCGGCGTCAACGAAAATGGCCGGGACAAGCCCGGCCATCGCGTCAGTGCTTCGAGGCGCACCGGTCGCCGAGCCGCCTCCCCCTCAAGCGGGGGAGGCGTCCGGTCCGGATTACTCCGCGGCTTCCTTCGGCGCGTAGCCGAGGATGGCCTTGGTTTCCAGGAACTCGTGGAAGGCGTAGTCGCCCCACTCGCGCCCGTTGCCGCTCATCTTGTAGCCGCCGAAGGGGGCCATCATGTCGCCGCCGCCGCCGTTGATCGACACCTGGCCGGCGCGCATCTTGCGAGCAACCTCGCGGGCCTTGGAGAGATCTTCCGCCTGCACATAGGCGGCCAGGCCGTACTCGGTGTCGTTGCCGATCTCGATGGCCTGGTCGAGGGTGTCATAGCCAAGGATCGACAGCACGGGGCCGAAGATCTCTTCCTTGGCGATGGTCATCTGGTTGTTCACGTTGGCGAAGACGGTGGGCTTCACATAGTAGCCCTTGTCCAGGCCTTCCGGACGGCCGACGCCGCCGGCGACCAGGGTCGCGCCCTCGTCGATGCCGGCCTGGATCAGCTTCTGGATCTTGTTGAACTGGACTTCGGAGACCACCGGGCCGAGCTGCGAATTGCCGTTGGGGTCGCCGACGGTGACCTGGGAGGCGGCCTCGCGGGCCACGGTGATCGCCTCGTCCATCCGCTTGGCGGGGACGAGCATGCGGGTCGGCGCGTTACAGGACTGGCCGGAGTTGGTCATCATGGTCGCCACGCCGCGGGCCACGCCCTTGGCGAAGGCCGAGTCGTCCAGGACGATGTTCGGGCTCTTGCCGCCCAGTTCCTGGGCCACGCGCTTGACGGTCGGGGCGGCGTTCTTGGCCACCTCGATGCCGGCGCGGGTGGAGCCGGTGAAGGACACCATGTCCACTTCCGGGTGGCTGGAGAGCGGGACGCCGACGCCGATGCCGTCGCCATGCACCAGGTTGAACACGCCCGCCGGCACGCCGGCCGCATGCATGATCTCGGCGAAGATCTGGCCGGAGAACGGCGCCACTTCCGAGGGCTTCAGCACCATGGTGCAGCCCGTCGCGATGGCCGGGGCCACCTTGCAGACGATCTGGTTCAGGGGCCAGTTCCAGGGGGTGATGAAGCCGCAGACGCCGATCGGTTCCTTGACGATCAGGGTCGGCCCGCGGTCTTCCTCGAACTTGAAGGTCTTCAGCACCTCGGCGGCGGTGGCCAGGTGGCCCATGCCGATCGGCACCTGGGCGCGCTGGGCCAGCGAGGCGGGCGCGCCCATCTCTTCGGTCACGGCGGTGGCCAGGTCGCCGAAGCGCTTCTGGTACTCGGCCAGGATGCGGCCCAGCACGTCCAGGCGCTCCTCGCGGGAGGTCTGGGACCAGGACGCGAACGCCTTGCGGGCGGCCTTGACGGCCTTGTCCACGTCGGCGGCGTTGCCCAGGGCGATCTTGCCGCAGACTTCTTCGGTGGCGGGATTGATGACGTCGAGCGTCTTCAATTCGGTGGGCTCGACCCACTGGCCGTCGATGTAGAACTTCAGGTACTCACGCATGACGTCCTCCCGGATCGTTTGTTGGAAATAGCTCGCCGGGAGGGGGCCTCCCCCCACCCGGCTTCAAACAGGCATTTTAGTGATCGGCGTTCACTGTGGAAGCCCTGAATTTGGCTTCCGCAAGGTGATTGCGAGATTCCGGCCAAACCGGCGCTCCGGACATCGCCCAGCCTCAGGCCTGGTGGATCATCGGCTGGCCCGCCACGGGGCTGCGGGCCTTGAGCACGTAGCCTGCCCGGATCGAGCCGATATAGAGGTCCTTCAGGTCGGCGCCGCCCCAGGTGACGTTGGTGGGATGGTTGACCACCTCGCCCGAGGGGTCGTGGATCACCACCACCACCTCCAGCGCCGGCGTGATCGCCACCACCTTGTTGGCGGCGGGCAGGCAGACCCAGAGGTTGCCGTCGGCGTCCATTCCGACCCCGTCGGTGTAGCCGAGCGCCGCCGTATCCTCCGACTGCAGGAGCCCCAGCACCGGCCCGTAGCGCTCCCCCGGCCCCAGCCTGCCGCCCGGCAGGATCGGGAAGGCCATCACGTCGGCCCCCGAGGTCTGGGCGCAGTAGAGGGTCTTTTCGTCGGCGGACAGCGCCATGCCGTTCGGGAACTTCAGGCCCTCGGCGACGATCTGCGTCGAGCCGTCCGGGCGCAGCACGAAGATGAAGCCGTCGGTGCGGCCGTCGAGCGCCTGGGGCCAGGTGTCGGCGTGGGTGGAGTTGGCGCACCAGATGTTCCCGGCCTTGTCGATCACCGGATAGTTGGCGCTGGTCAGGCGCTTTCCGCCCACCTCGGCGACCAGGGTCTCGTGAACTCCCGTGGCGGGATCGAACCGCTGCAGCGGCCCTTCCTCCCGGTCATAGATGCCGAAATTGGCGATCAGGATGCGGCCCTGGAGGTCCATGTTGATGCCGTTCGGCGCCCCGCCCTTGGGGCCCAGGCGCTTGAAGGAGCCGTCCGGGAAGATCTCGGCCACGGCGCACTGGTGGTCGGAGGCGAAGATCCGGCCGTCCTTGCCCACCACCACATCCTCGGGCCGGTCGATGCCGACGGCGATCCTGGAGAAGGCGGACGTGGGTATGGGGGCGAGCGGCATGGGCGTTCCTCCGGTTTTCTTTCAGCTTGCGCTGCCCGCGGGCCGTTGGACAAGCGGATCGAGGCCCGGAAGGCCAGGGCCTGATCCCACGCGACAGGATCGCGAGCCCTCTGCGCGCCTTGCCCCAGGGCTCCGGCCTCGCTAAAGCCGGACCATCACCCCGGAGGTTCTCATGAGCGGTCTACTCATCATCGTCCTGTTCATCGTCGCGATCGCCGGGCTGAACCTCTACGAATTCGGCCGGCTCGACTAAGGCCCGTGGCCGCCGCCCAGCGTGG
>DASUIJ010000251.1:0-11008 GCA_036279815.1 Phenylobacterium sp.
GAGATCGCCTGCGCCATCAAGTGCCTGGGCCAGTGGCTGGCCACGGGCGCGCCCCTGGCCCTGGTCGCGCCGGTGGCCGCCATCGCGCTGGGCGCGCGGCCGGAGCTCGCGCCGCTGATCCTGGCCTGCGCCCTGGTGGGCGGCCTGGCGTTTTCGTTCACCGGAGGGATCGGCGCGGCCCTCAGCCTGGGCGCCCGGCGCGGCGGCCTGCTGACGGCGGTGATCGTCCTGCCGTTGTTCGTACCCCCGGTGATATTCGGCGGCGGAGCGCTGGACGCCTTCGCGGGACACCTGCCCTGGCGCGCCGGCTTCGCGCTGCTGGGCGCCTACGCCGCCGCCGCCGTGGCGCTGGGCCCGCTGGCGATGGCCGCGGCCTGCCGCAACGCCCTGTCCTGATTTCCGCGCCGGGCCCTGTTCCGGCCGGGCGGCGGACTGCTAGGCTCGGCTCCGGCGACAGGATGGCGATATGGAATATGACTATGTGATCGTGGGGGCCGGCTCGGCCGGGGCGGTGCTGGCGGCCCGGCTGTCCGAGAATCCCGCGACCCAGGTGGCGCTGGTCGAGGCGGGACCCGACTATGTCTCGGCCCAGACGCCGGACGCCATGCGCAGCCCCAATCCCCATCAGATCATCGCCGGCGAGGCCTATGCCGACTATCGCTGGGACGACCTGACCTCGCGGCGCACCCGCGCCCAGGAGCACCGCACCTACTGGCGCGGCCGGGGGGTCGGGGGCAGTTCGGCCATCAACGGCCAGATCGCCATCCGCGGCGTGCCGGAGGACTATGACGGCTGGGCGGCCGCCGGGTGCCGCGGCTGGTCGTTCGACGACGTGCTGCCGGACTTCCGGCGGCTGGAGACCGACGAGCGCTTCGGCGGGGCGGACTATCATGGCGCGGACGGCCCGATCCCGATCTACCGGGCGCCGGTCTCCCGGTGGGGGCCGGTGGATCAGGCCATGGCGGAGGCCGCGCTGGACGCCGGCTATCCCTGGGCGGCCGACCACAACGCGCCGGGAACCACCGGGGTCTCGCCCTACGCGATCAACAGCCGCGACGGGGTGAGGGTCAGCACCAACGACGCCTATCTGCAGCCCAGCCGCGGGCGCAACAACCTGGCGATCTTCGGCCAGGCCCAGGTGGACAAGGTGCTGTTCGACGGCAGGCGCGCGACCGGGGTGCGGGTGCGCGACCGGGGGTCCTGGCGCGAGGTCCGCGGCGGGACGGTCATCCTGGCGGCCGGGGCCGTCCATTCGCCGGCGATCCTGCTGCGCTCGGGGATCGGCCCGGCGGAGCACCTGGCCGCGCTCGACATTCCGCTGCGCGCCGCCCTGCCGGTGGGCGAAGCCTTCCAGGACCACCCGGCGATCTTCCTGCCGGTCCGGCTGGAGGCCTTCGCCCTGCCGGGGCCGGGGTTCCGGCACACCAATCTCTGCGTCCGCTACTCGTCAGGCCTGGCCGGGGCCGGACCCAACGACATGATGATGGTGGCCATGAACCGCTTCGGCGACAGCCTGGGCCATCACGTGGACAGCCCCGACAAGGTGTTCGGCCTGATGGGCGTGTGGGTGAACCAGTGCTTCTCGCGGGGAACCCTGCGGCTGGCCTCCGCCGACCCCATGGTCCAGCCCCTGGTCGAGGAGAACATGCTGGACCATGCCTCGGACGTGGTGCGGATGCGCGACGGGATCCGGCGGCTGCTGACGCTGGCGGGCGGGTCGGCGATCCAGGCGATCGGCCGACCCCAGACCCCCCTGACCGCAGGCAGCGACGACGCTGAGATCGACGCCTTCGCC
Source organism: Phenylobacterium sp. (assembly GCA_036279815.1). Classification (GTDB taxonomy): domain Bacteria; phylum Pseudomonadota; class Alphaproteobacteria; order Caulobacterales; family Caulobacteraceae; genus Phenylobacterium. The sequence continues at coordinate 1,796 of DASUIJ010000251.1, forward strand.
CTGAAGAACGCCGGCGACACCCAGCATGCGACCTCCACCTGCCCGATGGGCGACGAGGCGGATCCGGCCGCCGTGGTGGACAGCGATTGCGCCGTGCTGGGCTTCGAGGGCCTGAGGGTGATCGACGCCTCGGTGATGCCGTCCGTGGTGCGGGCCAACACCCATCTGACGACGGTGATGATCGCCGAGCACATGGCGCGGCGGCTGACCGGCAAGGCGACCTAGGTCCGGTCGCAGGGGGCCTTGAAGGGAGGCGGCGGAGAGGTCAGGCCGCTCAGGTTCACGCCCGAGACCGCGTCGGCCAGCCGGCCCTCGGCGCCCGGGCCATAGCGGAGGCTGGCGATCTGGGCCGCCATGGCCTCCGTGAGGCCCAGCCTGTTCGCCGCGGCGACGACCACGCCTTCCGGGGAAGCCCAGGGCGGACAGCTGGACGGGTCGCGCCCCGCCAGGGCGTCGGGTTCGACTGCATTCGGGGTCAGGGCGAGCGCTCCCCCGGCGACGGCGTACAGGATCGCGGCGACGCCGGCGCAAAGCCGGCGCGAAGGTCGGAGGGTCATGGAAATCTCCAGGCGTCTGCGGGCGGACGACCGGGTTCGGCGTCCACGGATTGAGGCGTCCGGGCTGGGAGGATAGGGCGCCGATATCCTGTCGGCGCCGCCCGAGCCGGCGACACGGTTAAGACCATGTCCGGCCGGTCGCGTTCAATCGGGATGTTCGCAGCCCTGCTCGGCGAAAATGCAGACCCGCCGCGGCCGCGCGAACGCCGGAGCCGCAACATGACGAAACCTTAAGGTGGCCGGCGCGACGGAGCCGGGGTCAGGGCGCGTTGAAACGCGTAAGGGGCCCGATAATGGAGACCGAAATGAACCTTCTGCGACCGCTCGTGCTGAGCGCTTCGATCCTGATCCTCGGCGCCGCCGGCGTCGCCCAGGCCCAGCCGGCTTCGCCGCCGCCCGGCGCCATGAGCGGCGTGCGCGACGCCGGTCCCCACGGCAAGATGGGCGGAGGCATGGGTCATGAGCGCCACGACCCTGCGGCCATGGCCACGCACCTGCGCGCGGCCCTGCAGCTGACGCCCGCCCAGGAGCCGGCCCTCAACGCCTTCGTCGCCGCCATGAAGCCGCCCGAAGGCATGCGCGATCAGCGGCGGATGGAACGCGGCGAGATGGCGACCATGACCACGCCGCAGAGACTGGACCGCATGAAAGCCCGGATGGATGATCACCGGGCTCGCTTCGAGCAGCACGCCGCGGCGGTGAAGCGCTTCTACGCCCAGCTCACACCGGCGCAGCAGAAGGCCTTCGACACCCTGCACGCCGGACATCGCGGCGGCCATGGCATGGGCGGGCGCGGCATGGGCGGCCCCGGCATGGGCCACGGAATGGACCACGGTCCGCAAGGCTAGGAACGCGCCCGGATCGGTCGGCCCTTCGCCATGCGGCGGGCCGATCCGCCTTTCCTCAGGCGGCCGCGCCGACGCGCCCCATTGCCCAGGGCCGCGCCGGAGGCTAATGCCGAACCATGATCCCAGCGCCGGCCTTCCTGTCGAACCCCGAGCGGTTCATGGCCTTTTCCCGCTGGGCCGCGCCGCTCCTGGGCCTGATCGCGACCGGCCTGGCCGTGGCCGGCCTGTGGCTGGGCTTCGCGGCGCCTGAGGACTACCAGCAGGGCGACACCGTGCGGGTGATGTTCATCCACGTGCCGGCCGCCTGGATGGGCATGTTCGTCTATGTCTGCCTGGGAGGCGCGAGTTTCCTGGCCCTGGTCTTCCGACACGCCCTGGCCGACGCCGCCGCCCTGGCCGCGGCGCCCCTGGGCGCGGCCTTCACCGCCCTGGCCCTGATCACCGGCTCGCTCTGGGGCCGGCCGATGTGGGGGACCTGGTGGGTGTGGGACGCGCGCCTGACCAGCGTGCTGGTGATGTTCCTCTTCTACCTGGCCTACATGGCCCTGCGCGGCGCCCTGGACGACGAGGCCAAGGCCGCGCGGGCAGGCGCGATCCTGGCCCTGGTCGGACTGGTCAATCTGCCCGTGGTCCACTTCTCGGTGAACTGGTGGAACACCCTGCACCAGGGCGCGACGGTGATGGCCAAGGGCGGACCCAAGATGGCGGCGGTGTTCCTGACGCCCCTGCTGCTGATGGGCCTGGCCTACATGGCGGCCTTCGGCGCCCTGTGGCTGGTCCGCATCCGCGGCGAGGTCTGGCGCCGACGCGCCGAGGCCGCCCTCAGCCGCCTGGCGAGGGCCTGACCCCATGCTCGACTTCGACACCGGCAAGTACGCCGTCTATGTCTGGCCCGCCTATGGCGTGACCCTGCTGGTCTTCGTGGTCATGATCGCCGCCAGCCTGAACCATTCCCGCCGCTGGCGGCGCCGGGCCGAAGAGCTCAAGGCCGGACCCGAACGGGACGCCGCCGAATGAACCGCTGGCTCGCCGCCGCGCCGCTGGCCGCGCTGGCGGCCCTGGCCCTGCTGTTCGGCCTCTTCGCCCTGAAGCACGACCCCCGCGTCCAGCCGCACGCCCTGGTGGGCAAGCCGCTGCCCGACCTCACCCTCCCGGCCCTGGACGGAGGGCGCGCGGTCCGCCTGCGCGAGGCGGCGGCCACCGGCGGCCCGGTGCTGGTCAATGTCTTCGCCTCCTGGTGCGCGCCCTGCGAGGTGGAGGCGCCAGTGCTGATGGAGCTGAAGGCCCAGGGCGTGAAGCTGGTCGGGGTGGCCTACAAGGACGCCCCGGACAACACCAAGGCCTTCCTGGGCCGGGTCGGCGACCCCTATGTCGAGCGACTGGTCGACCGCGACGGTCGCGCCGGCATCGAGCTGGGGGTGACCGGGGTTCCGGAGACCTATCTGGTCGACGCCAGGGGCATGATCCTGGCCAAATATCCCGCCCCGCTGTCGCCGGCCGACGCCAGGGCCCTGACCGCCCGGATCGCCCAGGCGCGTTAACCCTATCTTGAGCCCCGCGCGGCCAAGGTCATTTCCGGTTAACCATGTTTTTCGAGGGCCCGATGGCGACGCCCATCCGACCAGGCTTCCAGACGCCCACCCCGCAGGCGCCCGCGCGCCCGGACGCCGCGCGCAATGCGGCCCAGCGGGCGTTCTTCGACGCCGCGTTCGGCAAGGCTCCCGGAGCCGCCGCAGCGCCGCAGACGGCCCAGGCCGCGCCGGCCGCGCCCGCCACGACCTTCCCGTCGGCGCAGCGCATCCCGACCTCGCTGCCCGCCGATCCCCCGACCCGCATCCTGCGGCCCGGGTCGCTGCTGGACATCAAGGTCTAGAAACTCCTGCGGGCGACGACGCCCCGGGGCTCCATTTCGGTTCTGGGTGGAAGCGGACGTGACCGTCCTGTCCGCAAGGACGAACCGGCGGCCGGGGGACGGAGCAGCTGTCTAGGTGTCCACGACACCCCAGCGCACTCGCGCCCAGACCCTCTCATGGATCACATAAGCCACAGTCGTATAGACGTTGCTCGCAACCATGAAGCCGATGGCGACGCGGACCCTGCCCGTGAAAAGGTAGATCGTCGCGAAATCCAGGCACATGACAATGATGCGATAGGTGATCCCCTTCGCAATTGACCGCTGAGTACTGACCACCCGCGCCATGTTGAGCGTCTCCCTGCCGGCGGCCGACCCCGGTGCGCCGTCCGACCAGTCTGAGCGAGCCTAGTCGCTTGCGTGGGCCGTTCGAGGGTAATGTCGGAGCCGAAGTCCGCCGCAAGGCGAAAGCAGGCTCTGGCCTGCCATGCCCACACCATCGCGGACGGCCTGCAGGGCCAATCGGGGACCTGGGGTGACGCCCCCGGGCAGGCAAGGCTTCAGGCGGCTTTCTTGATCTTCTTCTTCCCCGACTTCTCAGGCTTGGGCGCCTTCGCGGCCTTCACTTTTTTCACTTTCGGGGCCTTGGCCTTCTTGGCGGGCTTCTCGGCCATCGGGGCGGCCGCCTCGTCGCCGGCGCGGACCAGGTCGCGCAGCAGGCCGGTCAGGGTCTCGCGCTTGCCGCCGGAGATCAGCTTGAGCAGCCGGGTGTCGGCGGCGGCCATTCTGGGCCTCGCGTCCTCGAGGGCGGCGCGGCCGGCGTCGGTGAGGGTCACCGCGTTGGCCCGCGCGTCGGAGGCCGAGCGCTGGCGTTCCAGCAGGCCCTTGACGATCATCCGCGCGGCCATGTCCGCCAGGGTCGAGCGGTCGATGCCGGTGGTCCGGACAAGGTCGGTCTGGGTCTGGCCCTCATGCGCCTCCACCGCCGCCAGCACCGCGTACTGGCGCTGGGTCAGACCGCCGGCGCCGATCTCCTCGGCATAGATATCCAGCGCCAGTTGCAGGGCGCGGTGAAGGAGGTGGCTGGGCGAGCGGTCCAGGGCGGGTAGCCCCGCGCGCTTGCCGGCGGATTTGGCTTTGGCCATCGACGTCCCTGCCTCCTGTCAGCGCAGGACCAGATATAGGCCTTTGACGTCGGTTTGACGACAGATGGTCCGTGGGCGGCGCGAGCCTATTCCACGGGCGGCGGCGGGACTTCCTCGGTGTGGGCGTACTTCATCATCAGCGGCGCCTGGGCGAGGCCGAAGATCACGTGGACGATGGTGGCGCCCGGAAAACGGAAGAGCAGCCAGGTCGATTCCGCCTGGGTCCGCCAGATCGCCTCGTTCAGGGCGGCCATGAACAGGAAGAAAATCCCATAGCGCCAGGTCAGCTTGCGCCAGGCCTCGTCCGGCAGGGCGAGCAGGGTGAGCGACGGCGAATTGAGCAGCACCTTCAGGGGGCTGTGGCCCATCAGCATGCCGCCGATCAGGAAGATCCCGAACGCCGCCGAGGTGACGGTCGGCTTCACATAGACGAAGCGCGGGTCATGGAAGACCAGGGTCAGGGTGCCGAAGATCAGCGCCAGGACGCCCGCCACCAGCGGCATGGGCGCGATCCGCCGGTCCAGGACATAGCCCACCACCAGGGCGATCCCCGCGCCTGCCACCAGGCCCCAGGTGGCCTGGACCATGTTGCGGGTGATCAGGAAGCCGATGATCAGGCCCAGCGGCCAGCCGAAGTCGACCAGGCCTGAGACCCATTTCCTGGCGCGGGGCGAGAGCGTCATGGGATTGTCCTTACGCGTCTTCGAGGCCGACGAGGGAGCGGGCGAAGGCGCGGGCGTTGAAGGGTTGCAGGTCTTCGACGCCCTCGCCCACGCCGATCAGCTTGATGGGACTGTCGGAGGCCTGGGCCACCGGCACCAGCACACCGCCGCGGGCGGTGCCGTCGAGCTTGGTCATGACGATCCCCGTCACCCCGATCTGGTTGCCGAAGATGTTCTCCTGGGCGAGCGCGTTGCGTCCGACCGTGGCGTCCAGCACCAGCAGCGTCTCGTGCGGCGCGTCGGGCTCCACCTTCTTGAGCACGCGGATCACCTTCAGGAGTTCGTCCATCAGGCCCTGCTTGTTCTGCAGCCGCCCGGCAGTGTCGATCAGGACCACGTCGTAGCCCTGCTCATTGGCGCGCTCCAGGGCGTCGTAGGCCAGGCCGGCGGCGTCGGAATTGGGCGGGCGGGACATGAAGTCGGCGCCGGCCCGCTCGGCCCAGACCTTCAGCTGCTCGACGGCGGCGGCGCGGAAGGTGTCGCCGGCCACCACCAGCACCTTGGCGCCCCGCGAGGTCAGGTCGGCGGCGATCTTGCCGAGCGTCGTGGTCTTGCCCGAGCCGTTCACCCCGATGAACAGCACCACATAGGGCCGGGGGCCCGACAGGGGGTCGAACGTCCCCTGGCGGGCGGTCAGCTCGTCGCCGATGGCTTCGGCCAGGGCTTCCTTGATCTCGTTCTCGTCGACGGACTTGCCGAATTTGGCGTCGGAGAAGCGCTGTGTGATGCGGGCGGCCGAATGCGGACCGAGATCGGCCTCGATCAGCATCTCCTCCAGCTCGTCCAGCTTCTCCTGGGTGAGCGGCTGCTTGGTGAAGGTGGCGGTGACCTGTTCCGTCATCTGCTTGGATGAACGGGAGAGGCCGTCGGCCAGGCGCTGGAACCAGCCCTTCTTCGGTTCGGTCATGGGCGCGCTTCTAGCTCGCGATCGCGACGCGCGATAGAGGACCCGTCATGGAAGCGATCGCGAACGCCCTGGTCTGGCTGGACTACGCCGCCGTCGCCGTCTTTGGGGCGACCGGAGCGCTGGCGGCCGCGCGCCGCAAGCATGACATCGTCACCTTCGGCTTCTTCGCGGCGGTGACCGGGGTCGGCGGCGGGACCCTGCGCGACCTGTTGGTGGGCGCTCCGGTCTTCTGGGTGGCCCAGCCGGGCTATCTGGTGGCCTGCCTGGCGGCGGCCCTCGCGGTCTGGTTCGTGGGTCCGGGCCGGGGGCGGCTGCGGGTCCTGTTGTGGCTCGATGCGCTGGGCATGGCCGCCTATTGCGTCGTGGGAGCGGCGAAGGCGAGCGCGCTCGGGGCGCCCGCCCTTTCGGCGATGGTCATGGGAGTGCTCACCGCCTGTTTCGGAGGGGTGATCCGCGACGTGCTGGCCCACGAGCCCTCGGTGCTGCTGCGCCGCGAGATCTATGTCACCTGCGCCGTCCTGGGGTCCGCGACCTTCGTGCTCCTGGAGATGGTCGGCGCGCCGGGCCTGCCCGCAGGCCTGGCCGGCTTCGGCATCGCGTTCGCGGTGCGGGCCGGGGCGATCACCTGGAACTGGAGCCTGCCCGGTTTCCCGGGGCGGGGCGACGCCGACGACTGACCCCGCGCCTATGCCATCCGCGCGCCCCCGCTCCCAGGAGCTCCGGTCTTCCGTGGCGCGGAAACCGGGATGATTCCCGGGGGAGGAGATCACCGCTGGGGCCACTGCTCCGTGTCGTGGTCCGGGTGCTGGTAGGAGACGATGGAGGCGTAGTGGGCCTCCGCCTGCGCCGCTTCGGAGGGGCCGCGGACCGGCAGGGCCGCCAGGTCGGCCACCCAGGGCAGGGCGCTGTCCAGGCCCATCTGCACCACCGGCTTGAGCGGCGCCGGATCGTCGAAGGCCCCGATGGCCAGGTCTATGACGGCGGGGCTCCACTCGAAGGTCAGGGGCGTGCCGCAGGACTCGCAGAAGCCCCGGTTGACCTTGTTGGAGCTGGCGAAGCGCTTCGGCGCGCCACGGGTCCAGACCAGGTCCGCGACCTTCACGGAGACCAGGGGGCCGAAGAAGGCGCCGAACGCCTTCTGGCACATGCGGCAGTGGCAGATGGAGGGTCGGCCCAGCTCACCGGTCACCCGGAACCGCACCGCGCCGCATTGGCATCCGCCGGTCTCGCCGCTCATTCGGCCGCCTCCAGAACCTCCAGCCGGGCCAGCGCCCTGGCGCCCTCGAACCCGGTGATGCGCATCTGGACGATACGCCCGACCTCGGCCTCTCCGGTGAAGGCGATCTCGGTGAAATCCTCCGCCCGCGCCACGCCGGGGCGCTCCACCAGGCCGGTGACGGTGCGGCCGACCTGGCGCTGGAGATGCCGGGCCAGGGCGGCCTCGCCGCTGGCGCGCAGGCGCGCGGCGCGGGCCTTGACCACCGGACGGGCCACGGCCGGCATCCGGGCGGCCGGCGTGCCGGGACGCGGGCTGAACGGGAAGACGTGCAGGAACGACAGCCCGGCCTCCTCCACCAGCGCCAGGGTGTTCTCGAACATCTCGTCGGTTTCGGTCGGGAAGCCCGCGATCAGGTCGGCGCCGAAGGCGGTGTCGGGGCGCACGGCGCGCACGTCGGCGATCAGCTTCAGGGCGTCGGCGCGCAGGTGGCGGCGCTTCATCCGCTTCAGGATCATGTCGTCCCCCGCCTGCAGCGACAGGTGCAGATAGGGCATCAGCCGCGGCTCCTCGGCGAGGCAGCGCATCAGGTCGGGATCGATCTCGGCGGCGTCGATGGACGACAGCCTCAGGCGCGGCAGTTCCGGAACCAGCTTCAGGATGCGGGCGACCAGCTGTCCCAGGCTGGGCTGTCCGGGCAGGTCCGCGCCCCAGCTGGTGATGTCCACCCCGGTCAGCACCACTTCCAGATAGCCCTGGGCGGCCAGGCGGCGGACCTGCTCCACCACTTCGCCGGCGGCGGCCGAACGGGAATTGCCGCGCCCATAGGGGATCACGCAGAAGGTGCAGCGATGGTCGCAGCCGTTCTGCACCTCCACATAGGCCCGCGCCCGGTCCTTCAGCCCGTCGATCAGGTGACCGGCGGTCTCCCGCACGCTCATGATGTCGTTGACCCGCACCCGGCCTTCCGGCGCGGTGACGGCGTAGGCGCCCGGCGCGGACTTCTCGGCGTTGCCCAGCACGAGATCGACCTCGGTCATGGCGGCGAAGGCCGTGGGATCGATCTGGGCCGCGCAGCCGGTGACGATCACCCTGGCGTCCGGCCGCTCCCGCCGCGCCTTGCGGATCGCCTGCCGCGCCTGGCGCACGGCCTCGCCGGTGACCGCGCAGGTGTTGAAGACGATGGCGTTCTCCAGCCCGTCCTCGGCGGCGCGGGCGCGGATGACTTCGCTCTCATAGGCGTTGAGGCGGCAGCCGAAGGTGACGATGTCGAGACGGGAATCGCTCACGGCAGGGTTCCCGTGAACTCGATCTCCAGGGGGCCGGTCATGATCACGTGGTTGTCGGACTCGCGCCATTCGATGGTGAGCTCGCCGCCGTCGAGCTCCAGCGTCGCCTTGCGGTCGGCGAGGTTGCGGCGATGGGCGGCCACAAGGGCGGCGCAGGCGCCGGTGCCGCAGGCCTTGGTCAGGCCGGCCCCCCGCTCCCAGACCCGCAGGCGGATGCGGTCGCGGGCCTTGATCTCGGCGAAGCCGACATTGACCCCTTCGGGAAACAGGGGGTGATGCTCGATCAGCGAGCCGACCTCGCGCACGGCGGCCTTCTCGGCGTCGGGGACGAAGAACACCACATGCGGATTGCCCATGGAGACGCAGCCCGGCGTGTGCAGATGCGGCGCGTCGATAGGACCGACCTGCAGTTCGACGCCGCGGGTGTCCATCTCCTCGGCGATCGGGATCTCGTCCCACCGCAGGCGCGGCTCGCCCATGTCGACGCTGACCATGCGGTCGCCGGCGCGGGTGGCGCGAAGCAGGCCGCCGCGAGTCTCGAACACCGCCTCGTCGCGGCCCGACGCTTCCATCAGCAGCCAGCCGACGCAGCGCGAGGCGTTGCCGCAGGCTCCGACTTCCTCGCCGTCCCCGTTCCAGAAGCGCACGCGCGCGTCGGCGTCCGGCGACGGCTCTAT
>DASUIJ010000252.1:0-2428 GCA_036279815.1 Phenylobacterium sp.
CGCGGCGGCCTGGCCCGCCGTCTGCTGCTTGGGATAGAGCACGGTGCGGACCCGGTTGGGCTTGCCGCGGCCGCCGCCGGCGCTCTGGATCTGGGTGTCGCCGGTGGAGGCGTTGATCACCATTTTCGAGCCGCGCAGCACGTTCTGGCCCTGCACCGCCACCACGTCGCCGGTGATGGTGATGGTGTCGGAGTCCGCGTCGTAGAGGGCGTTGTCGCCGTGAACACGCTGGTCCTTGGTGACGTAATAGACCGAGCCGACGGCTTCCATGCGGTCCATCAGGCTTCCGCAGTTGGAGCCGGTCCCCGACCGGCCGGCCGCGCCGCCGGGAGCGCCCGGCTTGTAGAAGATCTTCAGCACGTCGGCGCGCAGGCGCACGGTGTCCTGCAGGGCCTCGGCCGCGCCCTTGTAGACGGCCAGGCACTGGGCGTTGACCACTTCCAGTTCGTCGGCGGTGATGTCCACCGGCGCATCGGAGTTCTGCGCGAGCTGGGCCGCCGCCGGAGCGGCCGCCGCGAGAGCGCAGGCGAACGCCGCCGCGGCCCAATGCTTCATGTTCGACTGCTTGATCATGCCCATGTCTTTGTTCGCGAAGCCTGAACCTAGTGTGACTCGATACGCGTGTGCACACCGCCCTTGAACACCATGCGTTCGCCCTTGTCGTAAACGCCATAGGACTTCGCGATGATTTCTCCAAGCGCTCCCGCGCCCTTGATCACGCCGGCGCCTTCCAGTTCGCCGGTCGCGGTGTTGAACACCGAACTGGCGGTGGAGAAGTTTATGTCGCCGCCGTTCAGCTTCACGTCGCCCTCCAGGTTCAGCACCTTGGCGTCCTCGCGATAGACGCCCGCCTTGGCCGACACCCGCACCGGCCGCTCGCCTTCTTCGTCGAGGATCAGCATGGGGGTGTCCAGCAGGACGCGCTGGTAGTTCCTGGGGTCGCGGGTGGCGGTCTTGGCGGTGAGCACGAAGGCCCGGCCCTTGTTGTCCCGCCCGACGAAGCGCGGATTGACCATCTGGATCGGCGCGTCGGCGTCGACCGGCCTGACCCTGGACCCGACGATGGTCGCATGGATCACGGAACCGGCCATGGAGAGCAGGATCACGGCGATGGCCGCCGGCAGGATCAGCCGCAGGCGCCGGATCAGCCGCGACCGCCTGCGCCAGCTCTCGAACGCCTCGCGGCGAGGCCCCCGGGCGGAGGGCATGGAGGCGGATGGCACGTGGGCGGTGCTCATCGGCGTCGCGTCAGGCGTGCGCGAAGATGTCGACATCTTCCCATCCCGCCACGTCGAGCAGGGCGCGATGGGGCAGGAAGTCGAAACAGGCGCGGGCCAGGCCGTCGCGGCCCTCGCGAACCAGCATCTCGTCGAGCTTGGCGCGCAGGGCGTGGAGGTACAGCACGTCGGACGCCGCATAGGCCAGCTGGTCGGCCGAGAGCCTGGCCGCGCCCCAGTCCGAGCTTTGCTGCGCCTTCGACATGTCCACGCCGACCAGTTCCTTTGAAACGTCCTTGAGGCCGTGACGGTCGGTGTAGGTCCGCGCGAGCTTGGAGGCGATCTTGGTGCAGTAGACCGGCGCCGTCACCACCCCCAGGTGGAGATGGAACATGGCGATATCAAAGCGGCCGAAGTGGAAAATCTTGGTCACCGCCGGGTCGGTCAGCAGGGCCTTGAGGTTGGGCGCGTCATAGGCCGGGCGGTTCAGCCGCACGATGTGCGCGTCGCCGTCGCCGGCGGAGAGCTGGACCACGCACAGCGGATCGCGGCCGAGCCTCAGGCCCATGGTCTCGGAATCGATGGCCACCGAGGTGGCGCCGGCGAGGGCGCCGGCCGGTAGATCGCCTTCGTGAAGGTGGTTCGCCACGGGTCGCTGCGCTCCGGCGCTGTTGGGGCTCTCAGTATAGAGAGGGATGGCGCCTGGAAAAGCGTCGGGGGGCGGAGCCCCGACGAAACCATCTTAGTCGGGACACATCGCACGACCGGCGGATGGTGCCCAGGAAAGGACTCGAACCTTCACGGCCGTTAAGCCACTGGCACCTGAAGCCAGCGCGTCTACCAATTCCGCCACCTGGGCCCGATCCGCCGGATCGCGCGAGGGCGCTTCCTTAGGGCGCCGGTTTGCCCCGGTCAACGCCCGGCGTGAACTGATCGTCGCAACGCGGTGCAGGGTTGATTGCGGCAAGGCGCGGCTTCGTCTATCCGAACCCCTCAATCATTCGCTTTTTCCGGGCGTGCGTATGCAGGATCTGATCACCGTCTTCGGCGGCTCCGGCTTCGTCGGAAGCCAGGTAGTGCGAGCGCTGGCCCGCCAGGGCCTGCGGGTCCGCGTGGCCGTGCGCCAGCCGCACCTGGCCCACACCATGCGGCTGAAGGGCGACGTCGGCCAGATCGAGGTGGTTCAGGCGAATGTCCGCACCGAGGCTTCG
>DASUIJ010000253.1:0-3451 GCA_036279815.1 Phenylobacterium sp.
GTCCGGCTGGTCTTCTCCACCGTGGCCGGCTTCGCGCTGTTCCACGAGTTGCCCGGGGTCTGGACGATGGTCGGCGCGGCGGTGGTGGTGGCCTCGACCCTGCTGATCACCTGGCGCGAGCATGTGACCGCCAAGGCGGCCTCGGCGGCGGCGGCGGCTTCACCGTCCCTTTAGATTAGGGTTCGTCGGACCGCATCCTGGCCAGCAGGGCCTCGGCGGCGTCCCGGTGGCGGTCCTTCACATTCTTGCCGACGATGGCCAGCAGGGCGGCGAACACCGCCGCATCGTCGGTGAAGCCGATCACGCCCAGGAAGTCGGGGATGGCGTCGGTGGGCAGCACGAAATAGGCCAGCGCCGCCATGATCATCCCCTTGGCCGCCGTCGGCGTCTGGGGATCGCGGGCGCAGTACCAGACCGACAGGGCGTCGCCGGCGAAGGGGACCTTGGCGGCGACCTTGCGGATCTTGGGCCAGAACCCCTGCGCGACCCGTCGTTCGTTGACCCGGATGGTCTCCGGAACCAGGGCTTTCTTCGGGTCGATCTCCCCTTCGGCGTCAAATCCGCCGCCATTGACGTTGGGTGACGATTTAAAGTCTGCGCTCATCGGGCTAAAGCCTCGGCAACAACGTGTCTGTATTTAGACGACAACGGGAGCACAGCGTCCATGAAACTCGATTCCTCCATCGCCGCCGTCGTGACGGGCGGGGCCTCCGGCCTCGGCGAAGCCACCGTGCGGCAACTTGCGTCGCACGGCGTCAAGGTCGCCATCTTCGATATGAACGAAGCCCGCGGCGAAGAGGTCGCCAAAGAAGTGGGCGGCGTGTTCTGCAAGTGCAACGTCACGTCGGAAGAAGAAGTCGACGCGGCCTTCGCCAAGGCCCGCGCGGCCCACGGCCAGGAGCGCATCCTGGTGAACTGCGCCGGCACCGGCAACGCGATCAAGACCGCCAGCCGCGACAAGGCCACGGGCCAGACCAAGCACTTCCCCCTCGACGCCTTCAACCTGATCATCCAGATCAACCTGGTCGGCACCTTCCGCTGCATCGCCAAGTCGGCGAAGGGCATGCTGGACCTGGAGCCCCTGGAAAACGGCGAACGCGGCGCGATCGTCAACACCGCTTCCGTGGCGGCCGAGGACGGCCAGATGGGCCAGGCGGCCTATTCGGCGTCCAAGGGCGGCGTGGTCGGCATGACCCTGCCCATCGCCCGCGACCTGGCCGGCGACGGCATCCGGGTGAACACCATCCTGCCCGGCATCTTCGACACCCCGCTGATGCGCGGCGCGCCGGAAGCGGTGAAGCAGGCCCTGGCCGCGTCCGTGCCGTTCCCCAAGCGCCTCGGCGCCCCGGAGGACTACGCGCAGCTGGCGCTGACCATGATCACCAACGGCTACTTCAACGGCGAAGACGTCCGTCTCGACGGCGCCATCCGCATGGCCCCGCGCTAAGCCGCTCCGGCGGCTCCACCCGACTACGGCCAAGGATTCCGCGTCTCGCGGGGCCCTTGGTCGGAGGACCTTCCTGAAAGACCGGGCGCGCCGCGGGACATTTCCCGGCGCCGGGACGACCGCTTCGCGGTCCCGCGCCCTGAATTGCGCGCCCTAGCGCCGCCGCAACCCGCCCAGCATCCCACGCATGATCTCGCGACCCGCCGTCGAGGCGACGGTGCGCAGCAGCTGCTTGGCGAAGGTCTCGGCCATGGACTGGCGGTTGGACCGGGGCGCCGCGCGGGCGGCGGGCGCCCGGCGGGGGGGCGCGTCGCCGGCCCAGGAGTCGTCCCGCGCGGAAGGCGCCTGGGCTTGCGCCTGCGCCTGGGCGGCCTGGGCCGCGGCCTGGGTGCGGGCCGCCAGCTTCTCGTAGGCGGAATCCCGGTCCTGGGTCTGGTCGTAGAGGCCGCGCACCGGACTCTGGCCCATCACCGCCCGGCGCTCGTCCGGGGTCAGCGGGCCCAGCCGGGAATTGGGCGGCCGGATCAGGGTCTTCTGGACCATGGTGGGCGCGCCGCGCTCGTCCAGCACCGAGACCAGGGCCTCGCCCACGCCCAGGCCCTGGATCGCCTCGGCGGTGTCGAAGGCCGGGTTGGGGCGGAAGCTGTCGGCGGCGGCGCGCAGACCGCGCTGCTCCACCGGGGTGTAGGCTCGCAGCGCGTGCTCGATGCGGTTGCCGAGCTGGCCCAGCACCGTCTCCGGGATGTCGGCGGGGTTCTGAGTCACGAAGTAGATGCCGACCCCCTTGGAGCGGATCAGGCGGACCACCTGTTCGACCTTCTCCAGGAGCCCTTTCGGCGCGTCGCGGAACAGCAGGTGCGCCTCGTCGAAGAAGAAGACCAGCTTGGGCTTCAAGGGGTCGCCCACTTCGGGCAACTCCTCGAACAGCTCGCTCATCAGCCACAGCAGGAAGGTGGCGTAGAGCCTGGGGCTGGCGATCAGCTTGTCGGCGGCCAGGATGTTCACATAGCCCCGGCCGGACCCGTCGGCGCGCATCAGGTCGGACAGCGCCAGCGCCGGCTCGCCGAACATCCTGGCGCCGCCCTGGTCCTCGAGCACCAGCAGCTTGCGCTGGATGGTGGCGACGGTGGCGGGCGAGATATTGCCGTACTTGGCGCCCAGCTCGGCGGCGTTCTGCGAGGCGTAGGTGAGCGCGGCCTGCAGGTCCTTCATGTCCAGCAGCAGCAGGCCCTCGTCGTCCGCCGACCGGAAGACCACGGTGAGCACGCCTTCCTGGACGTCGTTGAGCTCCAGCATCCGGGAGAGCAGCAGGGGCCCCATCTCGGAGACCGTGGCGCGGATCGGGTGGCCCTGTTCGCCGAACAGGTCCCAGAACACCACCGGCGCGGCCTGGGGATGCAGTTCGATATTCACGGCCCTGGCGCGGGCCAGCAGCTTTTCGTTGGGCGTCCCCGCCGCGGCCACCCCGCTGAGGTCGCCCTTCACGTCGGCGGCGAAGACCGGAACGCCGGCGTCGGAGAAACCCTGGGCCAGGCTCTGCAGGGTCACGGTCTTGCCCGTGCCCGTGGCGCCGGCCACGAGCCCATGGCGGTTGGCGCGGTCGAGTCGGAGGAACTCGGGGTGATCGGAGAAACCGATCATGACGCCATCGTCGGCCATGAGGTGTTCCTTGCTGGAGACTGTTGCCGACAAGCTAGCCGTCCTGGCCGCGCGCCGCCACCTTGGCCCGCTCCGCAGGACGCGAGCCGAGTTCTTTGCGCGGTTCCGCCGGTTTCCGGCCGCGCCATGCCGAAATCGCCGCGGATTCCTGCAAGAACGCAGCGATTTCCCCGGCAACTCGCTCTAAAACTCGCCCGCATTGACGCCGAGGGTCCCCAGTCGGACAGTCGGCTGGGAATCACAGCCGCGACGCCATGCCCGCAAAGCCCGAGCCCGCCCCCTCGTCCGACCCCAGCAATCCGACGGGCGCCACCGAACGGGCCTGCCTGATCATCCTGGCGGTGA
>DASUIJ010000254.1:0-6654 GCA_036279815.1 Phenylobacterium sp.
CAGCCGCAGTTCGAAGGTCGCGCCGTCGGGCCCCGACTCGACCAGGCCGAGATCGCCGCCATGGCCCTGGGCGAGTTCGCGCGCGATCGCCAGGCCGAGCCCCGCTCCTCCGGGCCGGCTCGACCCCGCGAAGGGCTGGAACAGTCGCTCGCGCGCCCGCTCCGGAACACCCGGACCGGTGTCGGACAGACGGATCACCGCCGCCGCAGCCTCCTGGCTGAAGCTCGCGCGCAGCAGGCCGGGACGGTCCGGAGCCTGCTGCTCCATCGCCTCGCGGGCGTTTCGCATCAGGTTCGCCAGGATGCGGTGCAGCTGGTCGGGATCCGCCATCACCTGAACCGCGGGATCGACCTCGCAGACGAAGGCGACGCCGCCCACCCGGTCGCCCAGGCGCGCCTCCTCGGCGGCGGCCTCGAGCGCCGGGACCAGCGGGATCGGGCGCGTGTCCGGGGCCGCCTCCTGGGTCTTGCCGTAGGTCAGCACGTCCGAAGCCAGCTTCACCGCCCGGTCCAGCGCCCGTTCCAGGCGCGGCATGGCCTGGGCCACCTGCGGGTCGTCGACCATGGCCAGGCGTTCCGAGGCCATCTGGGCGCTGGTCAGCATGTTGCGCAGGTCGTGGTTGATCTTGGCCACCGCCTCGCCCAGAGCCGCCAGCCGGGCGCGGGAGCTGAGCGCGGCGCGCACGTCGGCCTGCATCCGGTCCAGCTCCACCTCGGCGCGGCCGATCTCGTCGCGCCGTCCCGAGAGTTCGAGGTGGGCGGTCGGGTCCTCAGGGTCGGCGCGGAACCGCTCCATGGCGAAGGTGATCCGCTGCATCGGCCGCACCAGGAACAGGTTCAGCGACAGATAGACCAGCAGGCCCGCCAGGCCCGCCACGAACAGGGTGACCAGCAGCAGCTGCCAGAGGTAGCGGGAAAGTTCGCGGCGCAACTCGGCGTCAGGCGCCACCACCTCGATGAAGTCGGCCTTGCGGAACCGGGGCTCGGCGATCACGCGGACCGTGCGCCCCGGCCCGCCGGTGAGGGTCTGGAACGGCGCGGTGAGCCACGAGCCCGGCGCCTGGTGCCGCAGGTCGACCAGATAGGGCGCCTGGGCCCGGCGCGGGCCCTGCAGGACCAGGCGGCGCATGCCCTCGGACTGGATGGCCACGGTCTCGACCCCCGCGCCGGTCAGCAGCTGGGACGAAAGCTGTTCGCTCACCACCCGGTCCGGCGCGACCTCGGTGGCCAGGGAGGCCAGTTCGGCGGCGCGCACCCGGTCCAGCAGCCACTGCTCCTCGAATGAGGCCAGGGCGGGCGGCAGGATCATGGCGCCCGCCAGCGCCACGAACAGGGCGGTGAGGATCAGCAGGCGCGCGGAGAGGCCGCCCGGCCAGAAGAAGCGCCGTCCGGATCGCCGCTCTGGCGCCTGAGGCTCTTGGGCGTCGGCCATGGATTCCCCCGTACGGCATCCGGGGGGTTTCGGCAACGCGAAGCCCTGCCGCTGCAGGCCTTCGCCTATTTGGCGCCCACCGCTTCGGCGACGGTCCGGAAGCCGTCCGCGCGCAGGCGGGCGGCAAGGTCGCGGCGGATGCGCATCACCAGGCCCGGCCCTTCGAACACCATGGCGGAATAGAGCTGGACCGCCTGGGCGCCGGCGCGGATGCGGTCGTAGGCCTGGGCCCCCGAACCGATTCCCCCCGCGCCGATCAGGGCGACCCGCGCCTGGGCCGCCGCATGGAACCTGCCCATCATCGTCTGGGCGAGCGCCGTCAGCGGCGCCCCGGACAGCCCTCCCGCCTCCCCCGCCCGCGGCGACTTCAACGGCGGGCGCGACACGGTGGTGTTGGACACGATGATTCCGGACAGGCCGTTGGCGATCACGGTTTGGACGATGGCCTCGACTTCGCCGTCCTCCAGGTCGGGCGCCACTTTCAGGAACATCGGGACCAGGCCCTGAGGCGGCAGCCGGTCGCGGGCCTCCGCCAGCCGGCCCAGCAGCTCCTCCAGCGCGGCCCGGGTCTGCAGCGCCCTGAGCCCGGGCGTGTTGGGCGAGGAAATGTTGATGGTGAAATAGCTGGCCAGGCCCCAGAGCCGCTTCAGCCCGGTGACGTAGTCGCCGATGCGGTCGGCCGCGTCCTTGTTGG
This sequence comes from Phenylobacterium sp., assembly GCA_036279815.1. GTDB lineage: Bacteria > Pseudomonadota > Alphaproteobacteria > Caulobacterales > Caulobacteraceae > Phenylobacterium. The sequence continues at coordinate 2,126 of DASUIJ010000254.1, forward strand.
CGCCGATGTTCGCGCCCACCACGCCGGGTCCGCGCCGCGCCAGGCGAGCGGCGAAGGCCTCCAGGCCCTGATTGTTGAAGCCCATGCGGTTGATGACGCCGGCGTCCTCGGTGAGTCGGAACAGCCTGGGACGCGGGTTGCCGGCCTGGGGCAGCGGGGTGACCGTGCCGCACTCCACGAAGCCGAACCCGGCCCGCAGCATCGGCGCGAACACCTCGGCGTTCTTGTCGAAGCCCGGCGCCAGGCCCACGCAGTTCGGCAGCTTCAGCCCGGCCACCTCGGTGGCCAGGACCGGGTCGGACCCTTCAGCGCGCGGACCCAGCCCCATCGCCAGGGCGCGGATGGTGACCCCGTGGGCGTCCTCGGGATCGAGGGCGTGCAGGCCCCGGGCGACGACGTCATGCAGCAGGCTCATGCCAGGGCGCCCAGCGCCGGGACGCCGTCCGCGCCCAGCGGCGCGTCGCGCACCGCCAGGACCTGGGCGACCTCCAGCGGGCCGTAGAGGTGCGGGAAGAGGTCGCCCCCGCGGGACGGCTCCCAGGTCAGACCCGCGCCCAGGGCGTCCGCCTCGACCTCCAGCAGCACCAGCCCGGTCTGGCCCGCGAAGTGGCGTCGGGCGGTCTCCACGGCCTGGCCGGCGGTGGAAAAATGGATGAAGCCGTCGGCGCGGTCGACGGCCGAACCCTCGAACACCCCGGCCGCCTGGGCCGCGGTCCATTCCTGCCGGCTCAGGATCTTGTAGATGCGGGTCACCGCCTCACCTCCGGTCGCGCGGATAGAAGAGGCCGTCATAGGCAGGACGCCCATGGGCGTCGATCAGGAACACTGCCGCCGCGCCGGTGGGGAAGCCGGACCGCACCCGCTCGACGGCCGAGGCCGCCGCGCCGCCTTCGATCAGCAGGGTGAGCGCCAGGTCCTGCAGGCCCGGATTGTGGCCCACCACCATCAGCGCGCCACAGGTCGCGCCGGCCTGCTCGGCGGCGCGACGAACCAGCTCGGGCTCGGCGAGATAGAGGCTGTCGTCGAAGGTCGCCCGGGCGTTCGGGAAGGCCGGCGACAGCGCCGCCCAGGTCTCCCGCGTGCGGGCGGCCGCCGACGCCAGGGCCAGGTCGGGGATCAGCCCGAGCTCGGCCAGGGTCTCGCCCATCCGGGAGGCCTCTTCGCGACCGCGCTCGGACAGGCGGCGATCGAAATCGTCGCCGCTCGGCGAGTCCCGTTCGGCGTCGCCGTGTCGCAAGAGAATCAGCCTGTCCATGGTCGCTCCGCCCCCTTCGGATTTTCATAGCGGGCCTTGGCGCGTGCGCGAAGCGGTTGACAGCGAAAGAGCTTGGCGGTCCAAGCGGGGCCGATGAGCGAGACCGCGTCCGCCCTTCCTGAAATCCCCACCAACGGCGGAACCTGGCGGTTTCCGGCCGACCAGCCGCTTCGCCTGGATTCCGGCGCGACCCTCAGCCCGCTGGAGATCGCCTACAAGACCTACGGCGCGCTCAACGCCGACAGGTCCAACGCCGTGCTCGTGTGCCATGCCCTCACCGGCGACCAGCACCTGGCCTCGACCCATCCGGTGACCGGCAAGCCCGGCTGGTGGGACCGCATGGTCGGCCCCGGCCTGCCGCTGGACCCGGACCGGTACTTCATCATCGCCACCAATGTGATCGGCGGCTGCATGGGCTCGACCGGGCCGGCTTCGGTCGATCCGGCCACCGGCAAGCCCTACGGCCTGGCCTTCCCGATGATCACCATCGCCGACATGGTCCGCGCCCAGGCCATGCTGATCGAGGCCCTGGGCATCGACACCCTGTTCGCGGCGATCGGCGGCTCCATGGGCGGCATGCAGGTGCTGCAATGGGCCGCGGACTATCCGGACAAGCTGTTCACGGCCGTCTGCATCGCCGCCGCCGCGCGCCACTCGGCCCAGAACATCGCCTTCCACGAGGTCGGCCGCCAGGCGATCATGGCCGATCCCGACTGGCGGGGCGGCGCCTATGAGCTGGCCGGAGTCCGCCCTGAAAAGGGCCTGGCCGTCGCCCGCATGGCCGCCCACATCACCTACCTGTCGGAGACGGCCCTGCAGCGGAAGTTCGGCCGCGAACTGCAGCGCGACGGCCTGAGCTGGGGGTTCGACGCCGACTTCCAGGTGGAGAGCTACCTGCGCCACCAGGGAGCCACCTTCGTCGATCGCTTCGACGCCAACTCCTATCTCTACATCACCCGGGCGCTGGACTATTTCGACCTGGCCGCCCAGCACGGCGGGGTCCTGGCCGAGGCCTTCGTGCGCGCGCGCCACGTGCGGTTCTGCGTGCTGTCGTTCTCGTCGGACTGGCTCTACTCCACGGCCGAGAGCCGCGACATCGTTCGCGCGCTGAACGCCGCCGGCTGCCGGGCGAGCTTCGCCGAGATCACCACGGACAAGGGCCACGACGCCTTCTTCCTCGACGAACCGGCCCTGGACTCCGCCCTGCGCGGCTTCCTGGCCTCGGCGGCCGAGAAGCGGGGGATCGCGTGAGCGCCCTGCGCGAAGACTTCCGCGAGATCCTGCGCCTGGTGCGCCCCAACAGCCGGGTGCTGGACGTGGGCTGCGGCGAGGGCGAGCTTCTGGAGCTGCTGACCCGCGAGAAGGGCTGCGACGGCCAGGGCCTGGAAATCTCCACCGAGGGCGTCTCCGCCTGCCTCGCCAGGGGCCTGGCGGTGGTGCAGGGCGACGGCGATCGCGACCTCGACCACTTCCCGACCAAGGCCTTCGACTACGCCATCCTGTCCAAGACCCTGCAGCAGATGCGCGAGCCGCGGCACGTGCTGTCGGAACTGCTGCGGATCGCGGACCGGGCGGTGGTGTCGCTGCCGAACTTCGGCCACTGGCGGGTGCGCTGGGCGCTGCTGGCCCGCGGCCGTATGCCGGAGACCCGCGCCCTGCCCGATCCGTGGTGGGCGACGGCCAACATCCACCTGTGCACCCTGCATGACTTCATCGCCCTGTGCGACGACCTGGACCTGCGGATCGACGCCTGCGCCGCCCTGTCCGAGGGTCAGGCCGCCCGACCGATCGATCCGCGCCGGGCGATCGAGAACTGGCGCGCGGAGACGGCGCTGTTCCTGCTGAGCCGCAGGTCCGAGCCCGCCGCGGCCCCCGCGCCCCGCACCGACCTGCTGTCCTGACAGGAGCCTAGGCGAGCCAGTCGGGCGTCCGCCGTCCGGCCCAGCCGCGCAGGTCGAGGATCGCCAGGGCCAGCTCACCCAGGCTGAAGGCGGCCACCAGGATCAGCGGCGTCTCGACCATGTTGGCCGGGTCGAACACCGCCAGGGTCGTGCAGGCCGAGGCGCTGGCGGCATGGCCCCAGATCGCCAGCCACAGGCGCCACGGCGGCGTGAAGGGCGCGCCGCGCCGGACCAGGCTGGCGAGGCCGGAGGCCACCGCCGCCAATCCGACGATCAGGTCGACCACGCCCACCGGCCCCGCGCCCTAGAAGGCCAGCCGGGCGACGAGGCGCGCATCGTAGGCCTCGTAGCCGTCCCGGGATTCCGCGCCGCCCTCGAGGGCGACATCGAAGTACCGCCCCTGGCCGCGCATGGCGAGGCGGACCACGCCGCCCCCGCCCTCCAGATCCGGCGCCGCGATCGAGAAGCCGGGCCCGCCGGCGACGAAGCGGGCGGTCGTGTCACCCGCCCCGTCGCCAGCCACCTGGCGCCATCCCAGGGTCACCTCCGGCGTCCAGGTGAGAGCGCTCTCCTCACCCCACCGCACGCCGAAGGTCACTCCCGCGAAGGCGTCAAGCTCGGAGCCGGATCGTTCGTCGATGGCCAGGTCGATCGCCGACCCGCCCCCGCTTTCGGTCCGACTGTCTTCCTTGAGATAGAAATAGTCCGCCGAGACCTGCGGCCGGGCGAACAGCCGTCCGACGTCGAGCCGCCAGGCCAGGCTGGCGTGGGCCGCCGCGGTCAGGCCGCTCCATTCGGACCTGGCCGTGCGGCTGAGGCCGGCGGCGAGGTCAAACACCGCCCGGTCGGCCTTCATCCACGCATAGCCGCCGGTCGCGCCCAGAGCCGCGCTCAGTCCGCCGGCCTCGCCCCGCCAATAGGCGCCCGCCGAGAACACCGAGCCGTCCAGGGACTCGGCCGCCGCGGCGTCCTTGTCGTCCACGTCGACGCTGACGAAGCTCGACTGCACGCCCAGCACGCCCAGGCCGGTCTCGCCGGTCTCCAGGCCCGCGGCGATCCCGAAGCCGGTGGCGTCGTAGGTGGCGCCGCGCCCGGCGTCGCGCTTGACGATGAAGGCGATCTCCTGGGTCCATCCACGGGGGCGGTCGCCGGGCAGCTGGCTGGCTCCGTCGTCCAGGGCCCGGCCGCCGGCCGTGGCGGCCTGGGCCATGACCTGGAACAGGCCGCCGGCGTGGTCGGGCAGCAGCTGGTCGTAGAGTCCCGCGAAGCCGGCTTCGTCGGTCTTGGCCAGCAGGGCGTCGCGGACCGTGGCGTCGCGGTCGAAGTTGGCGAACACCGCCTCATAGGCCGAGGCTTCGGCGCTGGTGAGCCCG
>DASUIJ010000255.1:0-14621 GCA_036279815.1 Phenylobacterium sp.
CACTGGCACAGGCACTTGATGGCGCAGGCGATCTCCAGGGGCAGGGGCGAGAGCGACAGCAGGTCCAGCGCCCCGTCCTCGTAGTCGCGCTCGAACAGGCGATCCAGGCCCAGCAGGGTCGAAAGGGCCAGGGCGGTCCAGGCCGCGCCGGGCGCCACGGCCGCCAGCCGCGCGGGCTCCGGGCCCACCGCCAGGGGCAGCAGGGTGGCGACTCCCGCATAGAATCCCGCCGACACCAGCGGACCGCCGCCGCGGCCCCAGGCCAGGGCGGTCTCGCGCCGGAGCAGGTCCAGGGCGCGGCTCATGCGGGAATCTCCACCACCTTGGCCGCGATCGGCAGCGGATCGTGCACCGCCGCCAGGATCAGGCCGCCGGTCTTCAGGTGCTCGATCATGATTTCGCCGAACCGGACGCGCCATCCGGCGTCCAGCGGACTCAGCGGTTCGTCCAGCAGCCAGATCGGCCGGGGCGCCGCCACCAGGCGGGCGAGCGCCAGCCGCCGTCTCTGGCCGGCCGAGAGCCGGCGCACCTCGAGATCCAGCAGGGCCGCGATCTCCAGCCGTTCCGCCGCCGCCTTCGCCGAGGCGTCGGTCCCACCCATCCAGCGGGACCAGAAGCCGAGCTCCTCGCGCGCCGTGCGGCCGGTCTTCAGCCCGTCCAGGTGGCCCAGCAGATGGATGTCCTCGGACCGGGCGGCGGCCGAATCGGTGGCGCCGAAGGCGATGGTCCCGCAATCCGGGGCGATCAGGCCGGCCACGGCCCTCAGCAGGCTGGTCTTGCCGGCCCCGTTTCGCCCCACCAGCGCGCAGGCCTCGCCGGCCTCCAGGCGAAGGTCGAGACCGCCGAAGAGCCTGCGCCCGCCCCGGCTGAGCGCCAGTCCCGAGATGTCCAGCCGGCTGATCACGAATTGGCCGCCCTGCTCGCATGGACTGTAAAGATACTAAGGTCTATGACGCGCGCGGCCGGCGCCGCCTCGGGGGGCGTACGCGGCGCTGGGGTGGTCGCTGTGTGTCCGCCCCGAAAAGCGCGCGATCCCCGAAGCGGACGTTCTGCGGCCGTGACCAGAGGAAGGATCCCTTAAGATGGCGTCGATCGACACCCTCAAAGCCCGCCGCGAACTGACGGTGGGCGACAAGACCTATGTCTACTACAGCCTTCCGGCGGCGGAGGAAGCCGGTCTGACCGGTGTTTCGCGTCTCCCGGCCTCGATGAAGGTGCTTCTCGAGAACCTGCTGCGCAACGAAGACGGCGACACCGTGGGCGCCGACGACCTGAAGGCGATCGCCGCCTGGCTCGACAACAAGGGCTCCGTGGAGCACGAGATCAGCTTCCGCCCGGCCCGGGTCCTGATGCAGGACTTCACCGGCGTGCCCGCGGTCGTGGACCTGGCGGCCATGCGAGACGCCATGACCCACCTGGGCGCCAACCCCGAGAAGATCAATCCGCTGAGCCCCGTCGACCTGGTGATCGACCACTCGGTGATGGTCGACTATTTCGGCACCGCCAAGGCCTTCGGCGAGAACGTCGAGCGCGAGTACGAGCGCAACATCGAGCGCTACCGCTTCCTGCGCTGGGGGTCGTCGGCCTTCAACAACTTCCGCGTGGTGCCCCCCGGCACCGGCATCTGCCACCAGGTGAACCTGGAATACCTGGCCCAGACCGTCTGGACCAATGACGACGACGGCGTGACCGTCGCCTATCCCGACACCGTGGTCGGCACCGACAGCCACACCACCATGATCAACGGCCTGTCGGTCCTGGGCTGGGGCGTCGGCGGCATCGAGGCGGAAGCCGCCATGCTGGGCCAGCCGATCCCGATGCTGATCCCCGAGGTCATCGGCTTCAAGCTGACCGGCGCCATGCCCGAGGGCGCGACGGCCACCGACCTGGTGCTGACCGTGACCCAGATGCTGCGCAAGAAGGGCGTGGTCGGCAAGTTCGTCGAATTCTTCGGCCCCGGCCTCGCCGGCCTGACCCTGGAAGACCAGGCGACCATCGCCAACATGGCCCCGGAATATGGCGCCACCTGCGGCTTCTTCCCGGTGACCAAGGCGACCATCGACTATCTGCGCGCCACCGGCCGCGAGCCGGCCCGCGCCGACCTGGTCGAAGCCTACGCCAAGGCCCAGGGCCTGTGGTTCGAGCCCGGCGACGCCGATCCGGAGTTCTCCGACACCCTGGAGCTCGACCTGGGTTCGGTCCTGCCCTCGCTGGCCGGTCCGAAGCGCCCGCAGGACCGGGTGCTGCTTTCCGACGCCGCCGCCGAATTCAACACCGCCCTGGGCAAGGACTTCGGCAAGGAAGGCGTGGGCGACCGCATCCCCGTCGAAGGCGAGACGTTCGACGTGGGCAACGGCGACGTGGTGATCGCCGCCATCACCTCGTGCACCAACACCTCCAACCCCTCGGTGCTGATCGCGGCCGGCCTGGTGGCCAAGAAGGCCGTCGAAAAGGGCCTGAAGGTGAAGCCCTGGGTGAAGACCTCGCTGGCCCCCGGCTCGCAGGTGGTCACCGACTATCTGAAGGCCGCCGGACTCACCAAGAGCCTGGACGCCCTGGGCTTCAACCTGGTGGGCTACGGCTGCACCACCTGTATCGGCAATTCCGGCCCGCTGCCGGAGGCGATCTCCGAGGCGGTCACCAAGGGCGACCTGGTGGCCTGCTCGGTGCTTTCGGGCAACCGCAACTTCGAGGGTCGGGTGAACCCCGACGTCCGCGCCAACTACCTGGCCTCGCCGCCCCTGGTGGTGGCCTACGCCCTGGCCGGCTCGATGCTGATCGACCTGGCCACCGAGCCGCTCGGCGAGGGCAAGGACGGCAAGCCGGTCTACCTGAAGGACATCTGGCCGACCTCGGAGGAGGTCGCGACCCTGCAGCGCAAGCACGTGACGCAGAAGATGTTCGCCACCCGCTATTCGGACGTCTTCAAGGGCGACAAGAACTGGCAGGGCATCAAGGTGGCCGGCGGCCAGACCTACGCCTGGGACATGGGCTCCACCTATGTGCAGAACCCGCCCTACTTCCAGGACATGAAGATGGAGCCGGCGCCGGTGACGGACATCGTCGAGGCCCGGGTCCTGGGCGTGTTCGGCGACTCCATCACCACCGACCACATCTCGCCGGCCGGCTCGATCAAGGCCTCGGCTCCGGCCGGCGTCTATCTGCGTGAGCACCAGGTGCCGACCACGGAGTTCAACTCCTACGGCGCGCGCCGCGGCAACCACGAAGTCATGATGCGCGGCACCTTCGCCAACATCCGGATCCGCAACCGCATCACGCCGGACATCGAGGGTGGCGTGACCAAGCACTTCCCCTCGCAGGACACCATGTCGATCTATGACGCGGCCATGCGCTACCAGTCGGAAGGCCGGCCGATGGTCGTGTTCGCCGGCAAGGAGTACGGCACCGGCTCGTCGCGCGACTGGGCGGCCAAGGGCACCAAGCTGCTGGGCGTCCGCGCGGTGATCGCCGAGAGCTTCGAGCGCATCCACCGCTCGAACCTGGTGGGGATGGGCGTGCTGCCGCTGCAGTTCCTGCAGGAAGGCTGGCAGAAGCTGAACCTGACCGGCGAGGAGATCGTCACCATCCGCGGTCTCACCGAGCTGTCGCCCCGGCGCCAGCTGACGGTGGAGATGTACCGTCCTTCGGACGGCCGCATCGCTCGCTTCCCGGTCCGTTGCCGGATCGATACGCCCACCGAGCTTGAGTATTTCAAGAACGGCGGCGTTCTGAACTACGTCCTGCGCAATCTCGCCAGGACGGCCTGAGTCGACGCAGCGCTCCCGTCCCTTGCATGGCGGGAGCGCTGCGGTCACACCTTGTTGAACGACCCACCCGCCGCAACTTCGATTAAGTGCCCCCCGATGCGTGGAGCCCTGTTTGCAAGCCTGATCCTGGCCGCTGGCCCGTCACTGGCCGCGGCCAAGCCGCCGCCTGTGGTGGTGGAGCTCTATACGGCCCAGGGCTGCGCCTCCTGCGGCGAGGCCAACGCCTATCTCGAGAAGCTGGCCGAGCGCCCGGACGTGCTCGCGCTGACCTTCCCGGTGGACTACTGGGATTATCTGGGCTGGTCGGACACCTTCGCCAAGCCCGAGTTCGCCGAGCGCCAGAAGGCCTATGTGGCCAAACTTTCCCTGCGCGAGCCCTACACCCCCCAGGTGGTGGTGGACGGCAGGGCCCAGGCGGGCGGACTGCAGACCGAAAAGGTCGAGAAGCTCATCGATCAGGCGGCGGCCGCGCCCCGCCGCACGCCGGACATCGCCTTCATCGGCTCGCGCCGGGTGGATGTGGGCTTCGGACCGGCGCCCAGGTCGGGCGCCGAGGTCTGGCTGGTGCGCTTCGATCCGCGTGAGCAGGACGTGGTGGTCAAGAAGGGCGACAATCGCGGCCAGACGGTCGAGCACATCAACGTGGTGCGTGAGATCCACAAGCTCGGGGCCTGGCGCGGTCGTCCCGTCGCCTACCGCATGCCGCCCGCGCGCGAGGACGGACTTTCGACCGTCGTGCTGGTCCAGGGCGCCCATGGCGGCCGTGTGATCGGGGTGGGGCGTCCGAAGGCCGCCGCCGCCACGCCGTAGCTCAAGCAAGCCCAAGCCGGCCCGGATCCAGAAACAACGAAGCCCGCGCGGTGGGGGAACCGCACGGGCCAGACGTTGGAGGAAGAAGTGTCGGCTGACCGAAGCCCGCGATCCAGGGGGGGCTGGGGGGGCTGTTCAGGATCCAGGACCAGCAAGGTTCCGACCAACCGACAGTGCGAATATCGAGGGTGGATCAGGCGCGCGCTGGACCGAAATAAGGTCATTTCACGGCGGCGCGCCCGCGGGCGTTGCAGGCGGACGCAAACACGCGCCCTGCAGGCTTCGGAAGCCGGCCGATTGCCCGCCTCAAGTTTTTCGGTCTAACCTCACGGGCGATGGCCATAGACCCTCAGCACCAGGCGCCGCGCACCGCCCAGGTCTTCTTTGAGCGCCGGGAGCTCACCCGGATCCTCCAGCTCTATGGACGCATGGTCTCCGCGGGGGAATGGCGCGACTACGCCATCGACGGCCTGTCCGAGGCCTGCGTGTTCTCGGTGTTCCGCCGCGCCTCCGAGGCGCCGCTCTACCGCATCGAGAAGCGTCCGGCCCTGGCCCGCCGGCAGGGCGCCTGGGCGGTGATCGGCGAGGGCGGCATGGTGCTGAAGCGCGCCCACGAACTGGAGCAGGTGCTCAGCGTCTTCGAAAGCCGCCGCTTCCGGGTGGTGGATTAGCCAGACAGAAAACCCCGGCGGTTTCCCGCCGGGGTTCCATGTCCTGATCTTCTGGTGCGGTTAGCGGCGGTTGCCGAGGAACTGCAGCAGGAATTGGAACAGGTTGATGAAGTTGATGTACAGGCTCAGCGCGCCGTAGCTGGTCGCCACGCCCATGGCCTGGGTGTCGCCGCCCAGCTGGTAGTAGCTCATCTTGAGGCGCTGGGTGTCGTAGGCGATGAGGCCCGCGAAGATCAGCACGCCCAGGATGTTGACGATGAACGCGATGGCCGCCAGGTGCAGGAACATGTTCACCAGGCTGGCGATCAGCAGGCCGAAGACGCCCATGATCAGGAACGTGCCGAAGCCCGTCAGGTCCTTCTTGGTGGTGTAGCCGACCAGGGACAGGCCGCCGAAGGCCGCCGCCGTGATCAGGAAGGTCGAGGCGATCGAAGCGCCCGTATAGACCAGGACCACCACGCCCAGAGAGGCGCCGATGAGGCTGACGATCGTCCAGTAGAGGATTCCGGCGCTGCGTGCGGTCGGATTGCGCATCGCGAAGCCGGACCCCAGCAGGATCACCAGCGGCGCGAAGGACACGACCATGCCGATCAGCGAGAAGCCCGCGAAACGGCCGTCCGGGGTCGCCCGGAACATCAGGTCGCGAACCGGCGGGTAGGCCCCGGTGAGGAAGGCCAGCGCGGCCGAGAGAACCAGACCCAGCGCCACCTTGTTGTAGACGCCGAGCATGAAGCTGCGAAGGCCCGCGTCCACCGACATGTCGGCGCGGTCCGCGGGGACCGTGCGCGCGTAGCCGCGGTTGAAGTCGCTCATTTGAGCAAAGCCCTTTGAAAGGCGCCCCGAGTGGGCGCACCCTTGAATATCGTTGGGCTTGATGGCTTTCGCAAGACATACGCGTATGACGTTCGCGTCAGCCCTTGCGGCGTCGTGACGCCCCATTAGGTTGACGGCCATGATCCGCCTGTTCGCCGCGCTCGCCATCCCGCCGGAAATCGGCGAGGGCCTCGCGCGCCGCCAGATCGGCCTGCCGGACGCGCGCTGGCGTCCGAGCGACGCCTTCCACATCACCCTGCGGTTCTTCGGCGACGTGCGGGAGGACGTGGCGGCCGATCTCGACGCGGAGCTGCTGGGCGTTCGCGGCGAGGCGCTGCGTCTGGAGCTCGCCGGGGTCGGCGCCTTCGCGGAGGGCTCCGATATCCACGCCGTCTGGGCGGGGGTGGAGGACGATTCCGCCCTGAAGCGCCTGGCCCGGGCCTGTGAAACCGCCGCCCGCCATGCGGGACTGCCGCCAGACAAGCGCGCCTACCGCCCGCACGTGACCCTGGCCTATCTCCGCCGCCCGGTCGGGGATCACGTCGCGCGCTGGATCCAGGCCAACAACCTGCTCCACTCGCCGCCGTTCTGGGTGCGAAGTTTCGGACTCTATTCGAGCTGGCGGACCGACGAGGGGTCGAGATACCGGCTGGAACGGGAATATCCGCTCTAGCCGGGTCCCGCGCCGCCTCACGCCCGGTGGTGCACCGCCTCTTCCTCGGCCAGGGGCTTGTCCAGTCGGTGGACCATCTCCTTCGGGACCACCTGCCAGAACTTCGGGAGGTTCCGGTCCCAGTCGCGCAGGATGCCGGCGGCGAAGGCCGAGCCGGTCTCGCGGGCGTGTTCCTCCACCAGGGCTCTCAGCTCGGTCGCCCAGTGGCGCGCGCCGATCCTCTGCACCACCACCGAGTCCTTGTTGAGCATCGGCAGGAAGCGGTCGTGCAGGTCCAGGACGTAGGCCATGCCCCCGGTCATGCCGGCGGCGAAGTTGAAGCCCACCGGTCCCAGAATCACCGCCCGGCCGCCGGTCATGTATTCCAGGCCGTTGGCTCCGCAGCCTTCCACCACGGCCAGGGCGCCGGAATTGCGCACCCCGAACCGCTCCCCGGCCAGGCCGGCCGCGAACAGTCGTCCCGAGGTCGCGCCATAGAGCACCGTGTTGCCCAGGATGGCGTTCTGCTCGGGGGCCGCCAGATGCTGGCTGGGCCGGATCACGATGGTCGCGCCCGAGAGCCCCTTGCCCACATAGTCGTTGGCCTCGCCGGTCAGCTCGATCCTCAGGCCCTGGACCGCGAAGGCCCCCAGGCTCTGTCCGGCCGAGCCCTTGAGCTGGACGGTCAGGTGGCCGGGGGCGAGCCCGGTCATGCCGAACTTGCGCACGATGTGCGACGAGGTCCGCGAGCCGATGGCGCGCGCGGTGTTCCGCACCGTGTAGGTGAGCTGCATCTTCTCGCCCCGCTCGAGCAGGGGGGCGGCGTCGCGGACGATCTGGGCGTCGAGGGTGTCGGGCACCTCGTTGCGGCCCTGCACGGTGCAGTAGGGCGCGTTGTGGCCGGGATCGGCCTTCACCAGCAGCGGGTTGAGGTCGAGGTCGTCCAGATGCTCGCCGCCGCGGGAGACCTGGTGCAGCAGGTCGGTGCGGCCGACGATCTCCTGCAGGGACCGGAACCCGAGCCCGGCCAGGATCTCGCGGACCTCCTCGGCGATGAAGGTGAAGAGGTTGATGACCTTTTCCGGGCTGCCGGCGAACCGCGCGCGCAGGGCCTCGTCCTGGGTGCAGATCCCCACCGGGCAGGTGTTGGAATGGCACTGGCGCACCATGATGCAGCCCATGGCGATCAGGCTCGCTGTCCCGATCCCGAACTCTTCCGCGCCCAGCATGGCGGCGATCACCACGTCGCGGCCGGTGCGGATGCCGCCGTCCGTGCGCAGCATCACCGAGTGGCGCAGGTTGTTGAGCGTCAGCACCTGGTTGGCTTCGGACAGCCCCATCTCCCAGGGGCCGCCGGCGTACTTGATCGAGGTCTGGGGCGAGGCGCCCGTGCCGCCGACATTGCCCGAGATCAGGATCACGTCGGCCTTGGCCTTGGCCACCCCGGCGGCGATGGCGCCGATCCCGGTCATGGCCACCAGCTTCACGCAGACCCGGGCGTCCGGGTTGATCTGCTTCAGGTCGTAGATCAGCTGGGCCAGGTCCTCGATGGAATAGATGTCGTGGTGCGGCGGCGGACTGATCAGCATCACGCCGGGCGTGGCGTGGCGCAGCCGGGCGATCAGCTCGGTGACCTTGAAGCCGGGCAGCTGGCCCCCCTCCCCGGGCTTGGCGCCCTGGCTGACCTTGATCTCGATCTCGCGGCACTGGTTCAGGTACTCGGCCGTCACCCCGAACCGGCCCGAGGCGATCTGCTTCACCGCCGAGTTGGGGTTGTCGCCGTTGGGCAGGGGCCTGTAGCGCGACGCATCCTCGCCGCCCTCGCCGGAGACGCTCTTGGCCCCGATCCGGTTCATGGCGATGTTGAGCACCCCGTGCGCCTCGGGGCTCAGCGCCCCCATGCTCATTCCGGGCGTCAGGAAGCGCTTGCGGATCTCATTGACGCTTTCCACCTCGTCGAGGCCGACGGGCTTCTCCGACGATCGCCAGGCCAGCAGGTCGCGCAGCTGGATCTGCGGCTGGGTCCTCATCCCGTCCGAGAACCGCCGGTAGATTCCGTAGTCGCCGCTGTCGCAGGCCGTCTGCAGGGTGTGGATCATGCGGGCCTCGAAGGCGTGGCTCTCGCCGGCCCGCCGGGCCTTGTAGAAGCCACCCACCGGCAGGCTGAGCGCCGCCGGATCCCAGGCCTTGCGATGCAGCTCCACCGCCTTGGCCTCCAGCCCGGCCAGGCCGATGCCGGAGATGCGCGACGGCATGCCGGGGAAGAACTCGGCCACCAGGGCGCGGCTGATGCCGACCGCCTCGAAGTTGTAGCCGCCGCGATAGGCCGAGATCACCGAGATACCCATCTTGGCGATGATCTTCAGGAGTCCGCCCTCGATGGCGTGCTTGAAGTTGAGGCACAGGTCGCGCAGCGAGAGCTCGCCGGTCAGGCCGCGCTCCATGCGGTCCTGGAAGCTCTCCTGGGCCAGGTAGGCGTTCACCGCCGTGGCGCCGACGCCCACCAGCACCGCGAAATAGTGGGTGTCGAGGCATTCCGCCGAGCGGACGATGATCGAGACGTAGGAGCGCAGCCCCTTGGCCACCAGCCAGGAGTGAACCCCGCCCGTCGCCAGGATCATCGGCAGGGCGACGCGCTCGGGCCCGCAGGCCTCGTCGGTCAGCACAATGGTGGCGCAGCCGCGCAGGGCCGCGTCCTCCGCCTCGGAGCGGATGCGGTCGAGATTGGCCCGCAGCGCATCTCCGGGCCGCGCCTCGGCCGCCGGAATCGGCATGGTGGCGTCGATCACCGCGATGTTCTTCTCGCCGATGAACCCGCCCAGGCGCTGGTACATGCCGGTGGTCAGGACCGGGCTCTCCAGCACGAACACGTCGGTCTGGGCCTCGTCCTGCGCCAGGATGTTGCCCAGGTTCTTGAACCGGGTCTTCAGGCTCATCACCGCCGTTTCGCGCAGGCTGTCGATGGGCGGGTTGGTCACCTGGCTGAAGTTCTGGCGAAAGAAGTGGCTCAGCGGCCGGTACTGTTCGCTCAGCACCGCCAGGGGCGTGTCGTCGCCCATGGAGCCCACGGCCTCCTTGCCGTCCTCGACCATCGGCGCCAGCAGCAGCTCCAGGTCCTCAAGGCTCATCCCGGCGGCGGCCTGGCGGCGCGTCAGTTCTTCGCGGCCATAGGCGCGCGGCTCCGGCCCGTCGCCGATCTCCGGCTCCAGGTCGACCATGTTGCCCAGCCACTGGTCGTAGGGGTGCAGGGCCGCCAGCCGGTCGATGATCTCCTCTTCGCCGTAGAGCCGGCCTTCGGCCAAGTCGACGGCGATCATCCGGCCGGGGGCGATGTGCGCCTTGCGGACGATCCGCGCCTCGTCCACCCGGCACATGCCGGCCTCCGAACCCATGATCAGCAGGCCGTCGTCGGTATAGGTCACCCGCAGCGGCCTCAGGCCCGAACGGTCCTTGGCGGCGACCACCCAGCGGCCGTCGGTGGCGCAGACGGCGGCGGGGCCGTCCCAGGGCTCCATCACGGCGTTGCAGTAGGCGTAGAGCGCCTTGTGCTCGGGCTTGATCGCCTCGTCGTTGCGCGCCTGCCAGGCCTCGGGGATCAGCAGGGTCTTGGCCATGGGCGCGTCGCGGCCGGCGCGCACCAGCACTTCGAAGGTGTTGTCGAGGTCGGAGCTGTCGGACCCGCCCGGCTGAATGACCGGCTTCACGTCGTCGCCCAGCTCGCCGAAGGCGTCGGCGGCCATGCGGATCTCGTGGCTCTTCATCCAGTTCTGGTTGCCCTTGCGGGTGTTGATCTCGCCGTTGTGGGCCAGCATCCGGAACGGCTGGGCCAGCCGCCATTCCGGGAAGGTGTTGGTGGAATAGCGCTGGTGGAAGATCGCCACGGCGGCGGCGAACCGTTCGTCCTTCAGGTCGGGATAGAACTCGTCGATGTGCTGGGCCAGGAACATGCCCTTGTAGATCAGCGACTTGGCCGACAGGGAGCAGATGTAGAAATGCTGGATGCTGGCGGCGGCGACCCGCTTTTCGATCCGCTTGCGGCAGATGAACAGGGCGCGCTCCAGCGCCTCGCCTTCAAGTCCCTTGGGCGGGGACAGCATGATCTGCTCGATCTCAGGGCGGGTGGCGTTGGCCTTTTCGCCGATGACCGAGGTGTCGGTGGGCACCTGCCGCCAGCCATAGATGTAGAACCCGAACCGAAGGGCCTCGGCCTCCACGATGGTCCGCGCCGTTTCCTGCGCGGCGAGGTCGGTGCGCGGCAGGAAGATCTGGCCCACCGCGATAGGACCAGGCCGCAGCTTGTGGCCGATCTGCGCCACCTGGTCGGCGAAGAAGTCCTGCGGGACCGAGACCAGCACGCCGGCGCCGTCGCCGGTCTTGCCGTCGGCGTCGATGGCGCCGCGGTGCCAGACGCTCTTCAGCGCCCGGATCGCCAGCTCCACCACTTCGCGGCGCGGCTGTCCGTCCAGGGCGCAGACCAGGCCGACGCCGCAGGCGTCGCGCTCGTCGGCCGGATCGTAGGCGTGGCCCGCGACCAGCTTCTCGCGGTTGGCGAGGTAGCGCGCCGTGTCGGACCCCTCCCAGGCCCCGTCATGGGGTTCGGGGGGATGAGCGGGGGAATGGAGGTCACGCATCGTCGTCACTCCGCCGCGGCCAGCGCGGGTTGGGTCAGGTAGCGGTGGATGGCGTCGGCGGCGTCGCGGCCGTCGCGGATCGCCCAGACCACCAGGGAGGCGCCGCGCACAATGTCGCCGGCGGCGAACACGCCGGGGATCGAGGTCATCATCGAGCGGAAGTCGGCCTTCACCGTGCCCCAGCGGGAGACGGCGAGGTCCGGAGCTTCGAAGGCGTCGGGCAGGTTCTCGGGGTCGAAGCCCAGGGCCTTGATCACCAGGTCCGCAGGAAGGTCGAAATCCGAGCCCTCCACTTCTTCCGGCGCCGAGCGGCCGCCCGCGTCGGGCTGACCCAGGCGCATGCGCGCGGCGCGGACGCCGGCCGCGCGGTCCGCCTCGCCCAGCACGGCGCGGGGCGCGGCCAGCCATTCGAACACCACGCCCTCTTCCTCGGCGTGCGCCACCTCGCGGGCCGAGCCCGGCATGTTGGCGCGGTCGCGGCGGTAGAGGCAGGTGACCGAGGTCGCCCCCTGGCGCACGGCGGTGCGCACGCAGTCCATGGCGGTGTCGCCGCCGCCCACCACGACCACGGCCTTGCCCCTGGCGTCCAGCCGACCGGACTCCAGCTCGGGAACCGTGTCCCCGAGGCCCGCCCGGTTCGAGGCGACAAGATAGTCCAGCGCCGGGGCCACGCCCTGCGAGCCCACGCCCGGGACCACCAGGTCGCGCGCGGCATAGACGCCGGTGGCGATCAGGACGGAGTCGTGGCGCCCGCGCAGCTCGTCCAGGGTCGCATCGCGCCCGACCTCGAAGTTCAGGCGGAAATCGACGCCGCCCTCGGCGAGGCGGCGGGTGCGCCGCTCGACCACGTCCTTTTCCAGCTTGAAGCTCGGGATGCCGTAGATCAGCAGGCCGCCGGGCCGGTCGTGCCGGTCGTAGACGGTGACCGCATAACCCTGCTCGCGCAGGCGCTCGGCGGCGGCCAGGCCCGCCGGTCCCGCGCCGATCACGCCGACGCTGAGCCCACGGTCGGCTCCGGGCTTCAGCGGCCGGACCCAGCCTTCTTCCCACGCCTTGTCGGTGAGGTAGCGTTCGACCGCCCCGATGGTCACCGTGCCGTGGCCGGACTGCTCGATGGTGCAGGAGCCTTCGCACAGCCTGTCCTGCGGGCAGATGCGGCCGCAGATCTCCGGCATCGGGTTGGTGGCCTGGGAAAGGGCGTAGGCTTCTTCCAGCCGGCCCTCGGCGGTCATCCGCAGCCAGTCGGGGATGTTGTTGTGCAGCGGGCAGTGGGTCTGACAGAAGGGGATGCCGCATTGCGAGCAGCGCGACGCCTGCTCGGCCGCCTTGGCGTCGATGAAGTCGGCATAGATCTCATGAAAGTCGCCGGCGCGCGTCTTCGCGGCCCGCTTGGGCGGGGTCACGCGTTCCACCGTCGTAAACTTGAGCATCCGCTCGACCATCGTCGCCTCCTCGCCCGGCTGGCGGGCAAGGGCTCCATATGCGAAATCCGGCCTCGCGAAAACCATATGGACAAATAATAGGACTAAAGGAATCCAAAGACCTGCGTTTCGGCGGCTCCATGCAGGGGTTGAACGCCTAAATAGTCCATAAAATGGATAAACCTGTCCTTTACCCTAACGGGCGTCCTGCTCTCAGCGACACCGTCCCCCCTCGGAGCCTGCCGTGAACGACTGGATCAACGCCCTCATCCTCGGAATCGTCGAAGGGCTGACAGAGTTCATCCCGGTCTCGTCCACGGGGCACCTGCTGCTCTCGAAGACCCTTCTCGGCCTGCCGGACGGCTTCTGGGACACCTTCTCGGTGCTGATCCAGCTGGGTGCGATCCTGGGGGTGGTGGCGCTCTACTTCTCCCGGCTTTGGCGGGTTCTGATCGCGCTGCCGACAGATGCGGGCGCGCGGTCCTTCGCCATCTCGGTGCTGATCGCCTTCCTGCCCGGCGCCGTGTTCGGACTGCTGCTTCACGACCTGATCAAGGAGGTGCTGTTCGAGAGCCCACGCCTGATCTGCTGGTCGCTGATCCTGGGCGGGGTGGCCCTGCTGGCCATCGACCGCTGGGCGCCGCGCCCGCGGGAGAGCAACCCGATGACCCTGTCCTGGCGCACCGCGTTCGTGGTCGGCCTGTTCCAGGTCCTGGCGATGATTCCCGGCGTCTCCCGTTCGGGGGCGACCATCGTCGGCTCGATGCTGATGCGGGTGGAAAAGCGGGCCGCCGCCGAATTCTCGTTCTTCCTGGCCATTCCGACCATGGCCGGCGCCTTCGCGCTGGACCTGTGGAAGAACAAGGACGCCATCCACGGCGACCAGGCCGGGCTGATCGCCTTCGGCTTCGTCGTCAGTTTCGTGGTCGGCTACGTGGTCGTGAAGGCCATGCTCGACTTCGTGACGCGCCACGGCTTCGCCCCGTTCGCCTGGTGGCGGATCGTGGTGGGCGCCGGCGGCCTGGCCTGGCTGACGATGGCCGGACGCTAGGTCGCCGCGTAGCGTTCCGTCTCGTCGGCGTACTGCCCGCCCTTGCGGAAGCGGTACAGGTAGGACGGAATGATCCCCTCGACCGAGGTCGGCGTGATCCCCAGGTCGGCGAGGCCCGGACAGTTCCCGGAGACCACGTTGTCGGACTTCAGGAGCTCCACCTGGTCGGAGGTGAGCGGCGGGGCGATCGGCGTCAGGGCGGCCAGCTCGAACACCTTGCCCATCATCGCCGCCACCGGGAAGGGCAGGGGCAGCAGGATGCGCTTGCGGCCGGTCTCGGCCATGATCAGTTCGAGCAGTTGGCGGAAGCTGAACACGCCGGGGCCGCCCAGTTCGAGGGTCCTGCCGGCCAGGCCCGGATCGGTCACGCCCTGGACGATGGCCTGGGCCACGTCGCCGACGAACACCGGCTGGAACCGGGTTTCACCGCCGCCGATCAGCGGCAGGACCGGGCTGAGCACCGCCATCTCGGCGAACTTGTTGAAGAAGTTGTCGCCGGGGCCGAACACGATGGAGGGCCGGATGATCACGGCGTCCGGCCGGATCTCGCGGACGGCCTCCTCGCCCATGGCCTTGGTGCGGGCGTATTTCGACTCCGACTGCGCGTCGGCGCCCAGGGCGGACATCTGCACGACCCTGGCCACGCCCAGCTCGCGGGCCGCCGAGGCGATGTTGCGCGCGCCCATCACGTGGACCGACTGGAATTTCTGGCGGCCGGTCTCGTAGAGCAGGCCCACCAGGTTCACGACCCCTTGCGCGCCGGCCAGCGCCCGGCGGATCGAAGCCTCGTTGCGGACGTTCGCCT